>CAZXJK010000095.1:0-9405 GCA_964640895.1 uncultured Methylomonas sp. | reverse complement strand
AAAGCTGCTGGCCAACTCTCCGCGCTTGGTTTCTTTTAGTGCCTTTTTGGTGGCTGATGGGTCAATTCCTTTTGCTAAGCCAGCCTTAGCCTCTTGCGTTTTAGCTCTCGCTTCTGATAGCGATACATAAGGGTATTTTCCAATTGATAAGATTTTTTGCTTACCTTCATACCGATAAGCCATGTGCCATAACTTTCCACCCGATACGGTGACAAGTAAATATAGCCCTTTACTATCACTTAGCTTTTGCGGCTTATCTGTTGGTTTAATTTTTCTTATAGCGGTATCAGTCAACATAACCTACTCCCTGATTTATTAAGGTGTGTAGCGGTATTTGTTGGTATTTTACTTCTGAAGAATATGAATACCAACAAAAATACCAGCACTTTTGTTGGTATTCCTTGATATGGGATGATACACCATAAGACATAAAAAACCCGCCAAGCCTTGCAACTTGCGGGTTTTAATACCTTATGACACGGCTTGATTCTATAATTTGGTGCCGATGGCCGGAGTTGAACCGGCACGACTTGCGTCACCACCCCCTCAAGATGGCGTGTCTACCAATTTCACCACATCGGCTTTAATTATTTAAGGTACTAAAACCTCTTCATCCATTGCAGTAGGTACTTCTTCTGCAGTCGACATTGGAATTGCTTTGATTGGCACATCACCTTCAATCAGTGGTACACCAGTATCAATTGTTTCTTCAATAACAGGTGCATCCATTAGGTCAGCATCGCTACCAATATTGCCACTCATAACAGCTAACCCCAAGCTAGTTGAGAAAAATACTGCCGCCAAAATACCCGTTGTTCTTGATAGGAAAGAAGCCGAGCCTTGTGCTCCGAATACAGTACCTGACGAACCACTACCAAAAGCAGCTCCTGCATCAGCGCCTTTTCCGTGTTGCATTAACACCAACCCAATAACGGCTAAGCCGACCAATACATGACCTATAATAATAACTTGATACATTTTTAATTTTGAAATGAAGAGTAAATCTTTAAAAAAGAGTCCGCTGTTAACGAAGCCCCACCCACTAATACACCATCAATATCGGGCATAGCTAATAAATCTTTTGCGTTTTCCGGCTTAACACTGCCACCGTATAAAATCTGAATTTTGTCTGCAATGTCAGCATCTTTATGTGCAATTAAATGCCGTATAAACTGCAGCACTTCTTGTGCTTGTCCATCTGTTGCTGTTTTGCCAGTGCCAATAGCCCATAAAGGCTCATATGAAATAACGGCATGATGAAAACTGTCAATACCAGCGATATCGATTACGTCTTCTATCTGTTTAGCAATAACTTCAAACGTTATGCCTTGCTTTCTTTGCGCCAGTGAATCGCCCGTACTTAAAATGGGCACAATACCTGATGCGATCGCCTGACAATATCTTTTTGCGACCACCACATTATCATCAGAATAGTATTTCCGATGTTCAGAATGCCCCACAATTGCATATTGACAGTCAAATTCCTTGAGCATAGAGCCTGAAATTTCTCCCGTATAAGCTCCCTTTGCATGCGCGGCAATATTTTGCGAACCACAAATTAAGTTGGTGTCAGCAATACGCGCACTCACTTCAGGGATGTACAAATAAGGGGGGCAAACCACCAAATCTGCATTTATATCAGGCATATCCACAAGAATATCATCAACAAGTTGATTTGCACTTTGTTGATGAACATTCATTTTCCAGTTTCCGATAACCAAACCACGGCGCATCACAAACTCCAGAATTTAAACCGTCTATGATAGCTATTATAAACCGCTATTTCAAGCAGTTATTGCATTCTTAACTTGATCTGCCAGCTGGTGGGCATACTGGGTAACTTTATATTGATCAACTCCTTCCACCATGACGCGTATCAACGGCTCGGTTCCTGAGGCTCGCAACAAGACTCGCCCATCATTTCCTAGTTCTTTTTCGACAGCTTGTACTGCCTTCTGAATGGCTTCATTCTTATTAGGATCGACTTTCTTAGAGACACGGACATTCACCAAAACTTGTGGATATTTTGTCATTTCAGACTTTAGTTCGTGCAAACTTTTACCTGTTTGATGCATTTCAGCTAATACCTGCAATGCAGCAACAATCCCATCACCTGTTGTAGTTCTATCTAAACAAATAATATGCCCAGAACCTTCACCGCCCAAAATAGCATTATGCTTTTTCATTAGTTCCATAACATAACGATCACCTACATTGGCACGCATCAAGTCAACTTTTAATTTTTTAAGCGCATGCTCCATGCCTAAGTTACTCATTAAAGTACCAATAATAGGTCCATTTAATTTGCCCGCATCTTTACGCGCTTTGGCAATGATAAAAATCAATTCATCGCCATCAACGACTTCCCCTTTATGATCTACCATAATGAGGCGATCACCATCACCATCTAGGGCAATCCCCAAATCAGCACGAAATTCAATAACAGCTTCTTGCAATTGCTCTGGCTTGGTCGCACCGCACTTTTCATTAATATTCAGGCCATCAGGACTCGTCGCTATTTCAATGACTTCAGCACCCACTTCTGAGAAGACATGTGGCGCAATATGGTAAGTCGAGCCATTAGCACAATCAACCACAAGTCTAAGGCCACTAAAATCAATACTTGCAGGTATACTTGCCTTACAAAACTCAATATAACGACCTGCAGCATCTGAGACACGTTGTGCTTTGCCTAATTTATCAGAGGCAACCGTGGTCATCGGCTGATCCAAGTAATATTCTATTTTGTGCTCTAATTCGTCTGCTAGCTTAGTCCCTTCTGTAGAGAAAAACTTTATGCCATTATCATAGTAAGGGTTATGTGAAGCACTAATCACAATACCTGCTTGAGCACGTAATGTTTGTGTTAAATAAGCAATCCCAGGTGTTGGCATTGGGCCTAGTAAACGTGTATTAACGCCTGCCGCAGAAAGTCCTGCTTCTAATGCTGATTCAAACATATAGCCTGAAATCCGGGTATCCTTGCCCACTAAAACAAAGCCCTGCCCTTCTTCAGCAAAGACTCGGCCAGTTGCCCAACCTAATTTCAGAAAAAAATCTGGAGTAATGGGTGTTTCACCGACTGTGCCGCGAATACCATCGGTACCAAAATATTTTTTTTTCATCTATCTATTCCTAGTTATCCATTACAAAAAAAGGGAGAAAGCAAAGCTCCTCCCTTATTTATTATCTATACCAATTATATAAGTCTTTTATCCGTTTTGCTCTGCCGCATTAGCTCCTGGTGCTTTAGGCTCTTGCTTTGGTGACACACTCGCTGCTTTAGCACCTTGATTAGGCGGCATATCATCCCAACCATCAGGATCCCTAACCGTTCGACGCGCCATTAAGTCACCGATTTGATCTTTATCTATAGTTTCATATTTCATCAAGGCATCAGCCATTGCATGCAATATATCTTCATTTTCTTTTAAGATTTTTTCAGCACGCTCATAGTTTTTATCAATAATTGAACGTATTTCTTCATCAATGGTATGCGAAGTTTCATCCGCTACACTTTTATGTTGCGTCACTGAACGCCCTAAAAACACCTCACCCTCTTCTTCACTATAAGCTAACGGCCCTAAACGTTGCGATAAGCCCCATTTAGTCACCATATTTCTGGCCAATTCAGTCGCGCGTTCAATATCATTAGAAGCTCCAGTCGAGACTTGCTCCCAACCAAAAATCTGCTCTTCAGCAATGCGTCCACCATACAAGCTGGAGATCATACTGTCCAACTTACATTTACTGGCACTGTATTGTTCTTTTTCAGGTAAAAACATCGTCACACCTAAGGCACGACCACGCGGCATGATACTCACCTTATAAACAGCATCGTGTTCAGGCACAATCTTACCTACAATCGCATGCCCTGCCTCATGATATGCCGTCATCTTCTTTTCTTTTTTATCCATGACCATAGAGCGTCTTTCTGTGCCCATAATAAGCTTGTCTTTCGCTTTTTCCAAGTCGATCATGCTGACTAATCGCTTATTCATTCTAGCTGCATATAAAGCCGCCTCATTAACCAGATTGGCTAAATCAGCACCGGAAAACCCCGGAGTGCCTTGGGCAATATATTTCAATTCAACATCATCAGCCGCAGGAACTTTACCCATATGTACTGATAAAATTCTTTCACGCCCTTTAATATCCGGCAAACTCACCGTCACTTGACGATCAAACCGACCAGGACGTAATAAAGCAGCATCTAATATATCAGGTCTATTGGTTGCCGCAATAACAATAACACCTTCATTGCCGTCAAAACCGTCCATTTCTACTAATAATTGGTTCAAAGTTTGCTCACGCTCATCATTACCGCCTCCCAAACCTGCTCCACGCTGCCGGCCAACCGCATCAATTTCATCAATAAAAATAATACAGGGCGCATGACGCTTGGCTTGTTCAAACATATCTCTTACTCGTGAGGCACCAACTCCAACGAACATTTCCACAAAATCAGAACCTGAAATAGTGAAGAAAGGTACTTTTGCTTCGCCAGCAATCGCTCTGGCCAATAAGGTTTTTCCTGTACCTGGAGGTCCTACCATCAAGGCACCACGCGGAATCTTACCGCCCAACTTCTGATATTTAGAGGGATCTTTTAAAAAATCCACCATTTCTTCTACTTCTTCTTTCGCCTCATCACAACCGGCAACATCGGCAAAACTTACTTTGATTTGGTCTTCTTCCAGCATGCGAGCTTTGCTTTTACCAAAACTCATCGGGCCGCCTTTACCGCCCATACCACCTTGCATTTGGCGCATAAAAAATACCCACACACCGATCAACAACAACATCGGGAACCATGAAATGAAAATTTGCATCAACATGGATTCTTCAGCTGCTGGCTGTGCTTTAATTTGCACACCGTTCGCTAATAAGTCATCAACCAAGTGCGGATCACTCGGCGCATAAGAACTAAATTTCTCGCCGCCTTGCAAATGTCCATTAATGCCATTTTCATCATCTAAAATAACATCTTGGACTTGCCCTGCTTTCACTGCATCTATAAACTGTGAATATGAGAGCACCGAACTCTGCTCTGTCCCACGCGGGCCAAAATTATTAAATACGGACATCAACACCATAGCAATGACAACCCATAAAACTATATTTTTAAACATATCGTTCAACTTTTACGCCCCCGACCGGAACAGTCCTTATAAAAAATATGGCAAAATTACCAGCGTTAATGCTGCTCTAACTCATTACCATTCTTGTTAAGCCTTTAAAACAAAGCCTTATAACTATAAATAACAATTAGGGCATTTTATTGCTTTTTAAAGCCCTTAGCCAAAATATAAACCTCATTACTACGCGATCTGGATGATTTTGGTTTTCTAATCAGCACTTTATCAAAAGACACAGACACTTGCTTCTTATACTCATCAAAACCGGTACCTTGAAATACTTTTACCAAAAAAGAACCACCTTTAACCAAGACTGTTTGTGCCGTTGCTAATGCCAACTCACATAAATACATGGCACTTGGCTGGTCTATCGCTTTATTACCACTAAGATTGGGTGCCATATCTGACAAGACTACATGTATCGGTGCGCCTGCCAACAATGCATTGAGCTGCTCAAAGACAGCATCTTCCCTAAAGTCTCCCAAGATAAAATCAACGCCCTCTATCGGGTCGATATCCAAAATATCCAAGCCTATTACTTTTTGCTTCTTGCCTACTATTTTGCGCACATATTCAGACCAACCTCCAGGTGCCGCACCTAAATCAACCACATTCATATGCGGTTGAATAAGCTTATCTTTTTCAATTATTTCAACTAATTTAAAGGTTGCTCGTGAACGATAACCTAAAGCTTTTGCTTTTTTGACATACTCATCGTTAAGGTGTTCTTGCATCCATTGATTACTACTTTTACTGCGCGCCATATGTTTTAGTGTAAAATTGCCCTAATTATTTATTTAAAGGATATACCGAGAGTGAAATCTGAACAACAGAAACAAATGATAACGCAAGCCCATGCCCTAAAGCCGGTCATTATGATTGGTCAAGCAGGCCTAACAGAGGCAGTGCTCAAAGAAATTGAGCTTGCACTCGATACCCATGAATTAATTAAAATAAAAGTTCGCGCAGAAAGAGTAGAGCGTAAACACATTCAAGAGCGCATTTGCACAGAGACTCAGGCTGAACTTATTCAAAGTATCGGCCAAGTTGTGGTTATTTACCGCAAAAAGCCTGATGTTGCTCCTAAGAAAGTAAAGCAAGCACCAAGGCGTAGAGACTAAAGCTAATCAGTCGCTAATACGCTCACGCAAGCTTAAGAGCTTATTTAAGTATTATGTGTAAGCTGAGGTAAAACACGTCCCCAACTTACGAAACCCATATTCTTAGAAAGATTATCGGCTACGAACTTAAGACGGGACTGTGGAAATTCAATCCCTTATGCAGGAGTGCAATCGCTTTAGCTATTGCTGTTTCGGAAATAGCTAAAGCGATTTCACTCCTGTCGTATGTCCCGTCTTAAGTTGGTAGCCAGATTATCGAATACCTGCACAGTCTCTAAAGCCCTGCTTCCTACACAATCAAAATGCTGGAAGCAGAGCTTTAGCCTTCGGTATATTAATGATTAAATATACCGAATAGACAAAATCTCATAATCAACATCGCCACCTGGCGTTTTAACGGTAATAACATCCTCTTCTTCTTTACCAATCAATGCTCGAGCAATAGGCGAGCCTACCGAAATACGCCCTTCTTTAATATTTGCTTCATCCATACCAACAATTTGATATGTCACTTTTTTCTCAGAATCCAAATCTTCAATTTCGACAGTTGCCCCAAAGATAACCTTACCTTTGGCATCAATCGTAGTCACATCAATAATTTGAGCATTAGCAAGCTTGCCTTCAATTTCATTAATGCGCCCTTCGGCAAAACTTTGCTGTTCGCGCGCTGCATGATATTCGGCATTTTCTTTTAAATCACCATGCGCTCTTGCCGTTGCAATTGCCTCAACAATACGTGGTCTGGTAACAGTTTTCAATTCGTCTAATTCAGTATGCAACTTATCTGCACCTACAACTGTTAAAGGTACTTTATCCATCTATAACTCCAAACTTTCTCTAATTTTATAATAAATAAATCAAAAACAATAAAGGCTGATATACAAGTCAGCCTTTACGCTATAACAGCAAAAAATCTTAAGCTAAATTTTTATGCAAATCTTGCAGACAATTAACATCACCTGCATCTAGCTCACCTATCGCATAGCATGCTGCTTTTGCACCCGCCATCGTTGTGTAATAAGTCACATGATGCTGCAATGCTTCTCTACGCATAGTGAATGAATCTGCCACCGCCTTTACACCTTCTGTGGTATTGATAATCAATTGAATTTCATCATTTTTAATCATATCCACGGTATTAGGTCGGCCTTCATTTACTTTGTAAACAATTTCACAAGCTATGCCAGCCGCAGTTAATACCTTTGCCGTTCCTTTAGTAGCAACAATTTCATAGTTCTTGGCAATTAACATTTGTGCCACTTCAACTATTTTTGGCTTATCTGCCTCCCTAATACTAATTAAGACTTTACCGCTATGACTTAGATCCACGCCAGCCGCACGCTGTGATTTAGCAAAAGCCTCACCAAAAGTCTTGCCGACCCCCATGACCTCACCAGTCGATTTCATCTCAGGACCTAATAGTGGATCAACCCTCGGAAACTTAACAAAAGGGAAAACAGCTTCTTTGACTGAATAATAATTAGGAACACATTCTTCAGTAACCCCTTGTTCTTTCAAGCTCTTACCCACCATACACAAAGCTGCAATTTTCGCCAAAGGGTAACCTGTCGCTTTAGAAACAAACGGTGCAGTACGTGACGCTCTAGGGTTAACCTCTAAAACATAAATCGTTTCACCCTGAATGGCAAACTGAGTGTTCATTAAGCCACGCACACCCAATGCTTCAGCCATTTGCGTCACTTGCACACGCAATTGATCTTGTAAATGTTCAGCTAAATCATAAGGCGGAAGCGAACAGGCCGAATCGCCTGAGTGCACACCCGCTTGTTCTACGTGTTGCATCAAGCCACCGATTAATAATGTCTCACCATCATAAATCGCATCGACATCCATTTCGATAGCATCATCTAGAAAACGGTCTAACAGTACAGGTGAATCATTTGAGACGCTGACCGCCTCTTTCATATAGCGCTGTAAACCTTCTTCGTTATAAACAATTTCCATCGCACGACCACCCAACACATAAGATGGGCGTACTACCAATGGATAGCCCAAATCTTTCGCAGCATTAATCGCTTGCTCAGTTGAACGTGCCGTAGCATTAGGCGGCTGTTTTAAATCTAATTTTTCTAATAATTTTTGAAAACGCTCACGATCTTCTGCCAAATCAATCGCATCAGGTGATGTGCCAATAATTGGCGCACCCGCAGCCTCTAAAGCACGTGCCAATTTCAATGGTGTTTGTCCACCATATTGTACAATAACACCTTTAGGCTTTTCTAAATCAATGATTTCTAACACATCTTCCAGCGTCACAGACTCAAAATACAAACGATCTGAAGTATCAAAATCTGTAGAAACTGTTTCCGGGTTACAGTTGATCATAATGGTTTCATAGCCTTCTTCCCGCAAGGCTAATGCAGCATGCACACAACAGTAATCAAACTCGATACCTTGACCAATACGATTCGGACCGCCCCCTAAAATGATGATTTTTTCTTTATCGGAGGTACGCGCTTCACATTCCTGCTCATAAGTTGAATATAAATACGCTGTGTCTGAGGAGAATTCAGCAGCACAAGAATCAATGCGTTTATACACAGGGCGAATATTCATTTGATGCCTGACCTTACGAACATCAGCTTCTTTAGTCTCTAGCAACTTCGCCAAACGCGCATCAGAAAAACCTTTTTGCTTGAGCCTAAATAACTCACCCTCTTTTAAGGTTGCTAAGGTTTTGCTCGCCAAAGACTTTTCAGTTAATACCAAATCTTCAATTTGCGCTAAAAACCATGGATCAATTTTGCTGGCCTCATGTACATCATCAAAAGCCATACCACTGCGAAATGCATCGGCAACATACCATAAACGTTCCGGCCCTGGATGGCGCATTTCCCGCTGCATAATATCTTCAGCATTAGGTTCAGAAAAATCAACAATTTCATCCAGGCCATCAACGCCAATTTCAAGACCTCGCAATGCTTTTTGCAAAGACTCTTGAAAAGTACGGCCAATTGCCATGACTTCACCTACTGACTTCATTTGCGTGGTCAATCGGTCGTCTGCTTGCGGAAATTTCTCAAAGGTAAAACGAGGCACTTTCGTGACCACATAATCAATCGTCGGCTCAAATGAAGCAGGGGTTGCACCGCCTGTAATTTCATTTTTTAGTTCATCCAAAGTAT
>CAZXJK010000094.1:0-9410 GCA_964640895.1 uncultured Methylomonas sp. | reverse complement strand
TAAAATGAATTCTCCGAAAATAAAAGGCTGACTGAGTTTAGTAAAAAAGTGTAAGTTGTCTGATTAGGAACAAGGATTTAATTATACCGTATCTAGGCAGTTTAGGAACGAGCCGTCATGCTGGGCAATGCTAGGCACTATAAAATATATTTTGCATAAATATCAGCCTCTAGTTCACTACCATTAAGCTAAGAGGTCAGATTATTGTAAATAATGGACTGTCTTGTAGGCTGGGTTAGATTTTTTTGCGAAGCAATAAAAACGTAACCCAGCAAAGCACAGAGTAAATGCTGGGTTACGTTAGTTGCGCTTCGCTTACTAATCTAACCCAGCCTACAGGATAAATAACTGATTTTTATAACTATGACCTTTATGCAGAGAGTCTGGCTAATATTGGGTGCAACAAATTAACCTCCGACATGGGTAAGCCTCTTTTTTCAGGTGAATAGTGACCATATTGTAAGAGTGCTTGTGGTTCTGTATAGCCGATAATTTTTTCAAGTTCTGCCAAGCGCATGCCTTGTTTTACCAGATAGATAGCATATGTCTGCGTTAAGGAAGTCGCAGTGATACTTTGCGGGTTGGGTAGACCCGCATCAACTGCAGTACAAAATAGAATGGCCTCCAAAGTGGCTACTGATACTTCTTGGCTTTTTAACCAAGCGGGACAAGGTTCACTATTTTTGAATAAGGCGATTAAAGCAGGGTTTAATAGCAGAGTACGTGTACTTTCTCCCATAACAATTAACGTGCTGGTATTAAAATCAATATGTTCCTTGTTTAGAATACAACTCTCAGCTAATGACATACCACTTAGTAATAACGCGATTAACTGTTGGGCTTTAATATCTGCAACACCTAATAAACTATTAAGGTCACTGGCAGTCAGTTCTTTGGGAGCTGTATATTCAAGCGTATTAGTTTGTGCATGGGGTATGGCTTGATTTTGATTTTGTGATAATTGTGCAGCTGCTTCTTGATAGTTATTAATTAAGTTGGGTGCGGGAGTTGCATACATATTAACGCCTGAAATTGAAATTTCAGGCTTATGTTGTTCTTGACGGGTTAGGAAATCAACCAGCCATACACAAAAAAGGCTTAAGAAGATGGAGCCAACAATCGCAATGATGCTATCCCTTTGATAATCAGGGCTGAAAGGTTCATGGGGTAAGAATGCACGTTCAATAATTTTTACTTGCGGGAATTTCTCCGCTTGTTTGGCTTCAATCTGGGCTAGCCTTTCTTGGGTAGTGCGTTGCAATAATTCTAAACCTTCCATATCACTGAGCAAGGCTTCATGCTCTGAAAACCTAGTGCTAAATTCTCTGGCAGTGTGTTTATGCGCTGCTAATTGTTGCTTTATCGAATATAATGACTGTTTTGCGGCCGCGTAATCTTGTTCTGCTTGCGCTAAAACGATACTTTTACCATAATTGCGTTTTTGGCGGATTTGTTGTTCCAGTTCTTTAATTTGTTGTGGCAGTGCCGTCAGTGTAGGGTTAAGTGCTAAATAATTAGGTGTATAGCGTTGTTCGACTTCTGCTAATTGCTCACGTAACTCTTGTAAACGCTTACCAAGTGTTTGCATTTGGCGTTGGTCTTCTTTGGGAACTACAATCTTGCCTGCAGCAATGGCACTTTCAACTGCACTTAAGCGTGCTTTTGCTTGTACAGATTTTTCACTGGCATCATTAAGGGACTTGGTTAAACCTTTAAAACGTGCTAAAGATTGATTTTCAAAAATATTTTCACGTCCTAAAGAGGTGATATTATTCACTTCCCTAAAATGTTCTAGTTCATCTCTTTTAATGATGATTTTGGCTTGCAGTCCAGATAGTTCCTGATATAACGCATCTATTGTGACACCTGTTGTTAATCTGATTTCCTCAGCGCGCCTTTCTAAGTAGACATCGGTCCAGCTATTAATCAGAGGTGCTAATATATCTGCTTGGTAACTTATGGCAGCCAGTTCCACCAAGTTAGTCTCAGGGATTGCCTGCACTGTTAGCATGTTACGTAATTCGGTAATACTGAGCTCTGTTGCCAATGCATGGCTATCAGTCATGTAATGTTCGCCTAGCGAATTTTTTAACCGCGCTAGAGTTTCGGCCAACAGTTCTTGCCCAGTCAATATCTGTCTTTGAATAGCAACGTGCTGGATATCCGCTTCGCTACTTTGTTGGTCTATGGCTGTCGGGGCAACCGTTAATAGGTTGGCGAAGCTGCGATAAAGGGCGGGGCGACTATAAACATAGCCAAGACTAAGGGCGCTACTGAGTAGCAGGGTCATGATAAAAACAATTAACCGGCGTGAATTGCGTTTAGGAGGTAAACCTGAACTGGCATGGTTATATTGAGCTTGATTGGGCATTATTTCAACTTGAGGCGACATAATCTTAATTCTTCCGCTTTTATAGTAGGTTGCTGGTGAGGCACGAACCCCAACATCAATACAACATTCGTTGGGGTTCGTGCCTCACCCGCAACCTACGATTTTGGAGCACAATATAAATGCAAAAGGCTAACGTCCCATACGGCCATTGTATGATCTGGTAATGCGTTCAATAAGCGTTGGGTCGCTCTTGGTTGCACCTGAGGTATTAAACTCAACGCGTACTCTACCATCAGCCTGCGTACGTATATTGCCGGTGACCTCTATGTCTTTGCGCGTACCCTGTATAACACCTGCACCACGATCTTGAACATTAATGCGCACTCCCTGATCTGCAAGAGCACCCACAACAGCTGACCATGACTGATCAAATTTACTGGTTTTATTAACCGTTGTATAAACGGCAGGTGCTGGGACTGGTTGGTAATAAGTGCAGCCGCTTATTAGTATCGCAGCTAGAGCAGTGATAATGATTTTCATAATGTAATTTTTCTCTGTATCTGTACAGTAGGAATGAAGTCATGGCAATTACAATTCCCCTGACTTCTACAAAAGCTAGTTTTGATTTTAAGCTTGCTGCTTAGGAACTAGGATTTAATAATACCCGAAAGTATAACGCAGGATTTTGGCTGCACAGTCGTGTTAGAAATACAGGCGCATAGCAGGCTATGTAACTATTTTTCTAGCATGGCTGTGTAGTCAAAAGATAAGTCAGACTCGGGTGTTATTGAATTCTCGTTCCTTAGGTATGTCCACACGCATAAATAACGAATATAACACGGGGACAACCACTAACGTCAGCACCGTACCAATTAATAGCCCAAATGCGATCACACATGCCATGCCATAGAATAATGGGTCTTTAGACAGAATTAAGGGCAATAAACCCAAAATAGTGGTTAAGGTTGTCATTAAAATAGGCCGAAAACGTGCAATAGCGGCTCCTAAGATCGCTTGATACAGGTCTTTACCAGCATTAGCTTCAATTTCAATACGATCCAGTAACACAATGCCGTTATTAATGATAATTCCAGCCAAGCTAAGCAAGCCCAAGATCACCATAAAGCCAAACGGGGCATTCATGATCAGCAGCCCAAGAACGGCACCAATAAAAGTGAGTGGAATGGTAATCAAAATAATGCTGGCTCGGCGAAAAGAATTAAATTGCCAGACTAATAAGACCGCAATTAATAAGAAGCAAATTGGCATATATTCAAATAAATAGGCCTGTGCTTCTTCAGCATTTTCTATTTCACCGCCCATTTCCCAATGATAGTCTCTGGGTAAATCTAAGCTATCTAATGTAGGTTGGAGCTCACTGATTAATTGCGCTGCCTTCATAACTTGATGTTTGGCACTCACCGTAATGGTGCGCTCCTGATCAAAGCGCTTAATGCGACTAGGCTCGGTAACAGGAATAATGTCGGCAATTTGTGATAATGGTACATTAGTCTTTCTGGCAGCAGAGTACACATTAATAGAGCGTACATTATGAATTTGTTTACGCTCTGAGGCTAAGCCTCGTCCCATGATTGGAATAATGGTATCGCCTTCTCGATAATCACTAATGGTTTTACCATCGAAATAAACACTTAGCGAATCAGCAATTTCTTGTGAAGTAATGCCTGCACGTCGTGCTCTATCTTGATGAATTTGCACCTCTATTTTCCAGAGTTTATTTTCCCAGTCTTGTTTGATATCTAAAGTACCTGGAATAGAGTGTAGTTTATCCAATAATTTCTGAGCTTTTGCACGTAAAATTTTATCATCAGGGCCTTTGATGCGAATTTCCACCAAGCCGGTTTCAGTTGCGCCTAACCACATTGCTTTAACACGCCCACGTGCTTCCGGCATATGCTCTAGCATATAGCGACGTACTCGTAGGATCATTGTGTCAACTTGCTGGTTGGTTTCGGTATTCACTACCACAAAGGCTAAGTGTGGGTTTGGATCCATAGGGGATAAAGAAAGGAAAAATCGCGGACCACCTGCACCAACATAAGCAATTGTGCTGGTAATTTCAGGGTTAATTTCTTTATCATTCATCCACGCTGTTAATTGCTCGATGCCCTCAGCGGTTTTATTAGAACGCGTCCCCGCAGGGTTATCGACATAGACCAAGAATTGGTTACGGTCACCTGCCGGAAAAAATTCAACAGGCACAAAACGAAATAGGAAGCCCGCACCTAGCATGGCCAAAACTAAAGCAATGATAATTACAAAACGGTTATTTAAGACTGCCTTGAGGAAGTTTTGGTAAGTTTGATAAAACTTGCCTTGATATGGGGCTGGCCGTGTAGTGCCTTCAGCAATGGGTTTGACCTGCATAAACCAGAAACACATCGCGGGTGTCATATACATAGCCAGAAACCACGAGGCTAATAAAACAATGGTGACAACTTGCGCCAGTGATAAGGTGTATTCCCCCGTGCTACCGTTAGCAAATAGCATCGGGGCAAAAGCCAATATAGTGGTGAGTGACGAGGTTAATAACGGAACTGCAAGAGAATTTCCTGATTCTAACACTGCCTCTAAACGTTCTTGCCCAGCCTCCATGCGACTACGGATGTCTTCTGCCACCACGATACCATTATCAACCAACATGCCTAACGCGATAATCATCGAAGCAATCGACATCCGTTGCAATTCAATATCCATGAATGACATGATAATCAAGCCTAATAACATGGCCATCGGTACAAAAGAACCGACAATAAGCCCAGTACGTAAGCCTAAAAAGACAATAACAACTGTTAGGACAATGATTAAAGTCTGAATAAGGTTAGTGACCGCTCCCGATACTGCAATTTCAACCAAATCAGGTTGATAGGTAGCAAACTCAAGTTCATAACCAATAGGGAGGTCTTGCTCTAGTTCTTGGACTTTTTGCGTTAAACGCTCCCCATACTCAACACTATTAACGCCCACACCTTCCATAATGGAAACACTAATAATGATGCTGGGCTTGCCATTGTAATAAACAGGTTGTTGAGGTGGATCAACGTAATCGCGAATAATGGTGACTACATCGCGTAATGGCGTTACTTTGTCAGTATCTGGTATCGGCAGCATGACCGACTCAATGGCAGAAACATCGTTAAAATTTCCCGAAGGCTCTACGTTGATTTCTTGACCATTCGCATCAATTTTACCGCCTGGCAACAAGATATTTTGCGCAATTAAAGTCTCGCGAATAACATTAGGCGTTAAACCCCATTTTGCTAATTTGGTATTGGAAAACTCTAGATAAATACGCTCCTCTTGAATTCCATATAACTCAATTTTTTGAGTGCCTTTAAGAATATATAAGTGGTCACGCAGGTCACGAGCCACTTGCCGCATTTCCGCCATCGAAAAGCCATCACTTTTTAACGCAATGGTAGCAATAGAGACCAAACCAAACTCATCTTCAACAAAAGGCCCTAGAGTACCTGTGGGTAACTTAGGGGCAATATCGCTCATTTTATTACGTAAATCTTGCCAAATAGGCTGCAGTTCGGAATATTCATCCTTTAAAACAACATGCACTATTGAAGTGCCTGTTTTTGAATCGGAAGTAATTTCTTTTACTTCACCAATTTCGCGAATTTTTTCTTCGAGTTTACGAGTGATTAAATCTTCGACTCGTGCCGTGGACATTCCTGGGTAATAAGCAGTGACCACTGCTTCCCGAATGACAATAGAAGGGTCTTCCTGTTTTGGGTAGTCCAAGTAAATAAAGATGCCTGCCAAGACCGTAAAAATAAGTGACAGTATGGTTAATCTGGAGTTGTTCAGTGCAAACTGGGCAATATTCATTAAAATTCCCTTTAATAGACTTAAGGTGTCATCAGCTTGACTTGCTGACCATCATAAAGGTAACTAACCCCGGCAACAGCAATGATGTCGCCTGCTGAGATGCCTTTGAGCACCTCTATCATATTTGAAGGCGACATCTCTCTAGAGGCTGAAATTGCAGTTTTTACCACTGTCGAAGTAGTAGGCTGATAGATAAATACATAGCCCAAACTAACATCATCTCCGGCCAAAATGGCTGACAATGGAATTAAATACCCAGATTTAGCGTTTTCATGACTTAATTTCAAATCTATATCAGCGGTCATGCCCGGTTTAATAAATTTAGGCGGGTTAATCATGATTGCTTTTGCAGGAAAAGCATTGGCAATACCCGCTTCAGCACCAATAAAAGTAATCTCGCCTGCACCAGTCACTTCGCCCTTTAGTGTTGGTAGTTTAATACTGATGGGCATGCCTAATTGCACCTTACCAATAATAGTTTCAGGAATATCAAATTCAACATTCATAGAACCTTTAGCGTTAATTTCGAATAGTTTTTTGCCTGGAAGGACTTTAACAAACGCATCAATTGTACGTACGGCAATGCTGCCATCAAAAGGGGCTGTCAATACAGTTAAACGTAGGTCGCGCTTAGCTAATTTAAGCTTTGAATTAGCAAAGCTAATCTTATTTTTAGCGGTATCACGAACTGCTAATGCGCGATCCCATTCAGATTTACTGGCCCAACCCTTTTTCTCCAGCTCATCCACTCGGGTGAATTGCTGGGCTTTATTTTTATAATCAGAATGTGCCGTTGCTAAATCAGCTTCTGCGGCTTGCACATCTAACTTATACGGCTCTTTATCTAAAGAGGCTAATATTTGCCCTTTTTTGACTAAGTCACCAATATCAACCTTGACTTCCTGTACTTTTCCTCCCACTTCAAAGCTTAAAGCAGAAGAGTTAGTTGCTTTAACAATACCTGAAAATTGACGTTGGTGACCGTCAGATTTTTCAGCAATAGTCATGGTTTTTAATGCTCTGACTTGCTCAATAATTTTAACTTCTTCTTGGCAGGCAGTTAGGGTAACAAGCAAAACCATTAAAAAGGATTTTTGGATAATTTGGCTAAACATGATGGTCTATGGTTTAAGGTGAAAGGCGAGTAAAGATTGAAAAATAAGTAATTGATTTAGGACACAGGGTTTAGGCCTATAAGTATATTGAGTAGTTTCATCAAAATAGAAGTATTGTTTTTAGTATCAAGTATAGACTCCTTTTTTGTACATTCTATAATACGTACCTAAACATACCCTATATTCTCACAAAATAGGGTAAGAGAACTAAAATAATACCAACAAGTACAAGAATATATACGTTTGATATGAAATAGGGAAATACAAATAGGGTGATTCCGGTAAAGAGCGGAATGATTGCCTTTTGCTTTTTTCCATATGTAAAGAATCCGAGACCGATTGCCCCGAAGATCATTCCCCAAATAATTAGTGACGTACCTTCCATTTTAGAATTTACCGTTTTCTTTTCTCATTGACACATTAGGCACCTGGAAATAAATAATCATCCATCTTTACTGGTTTTTTTGTCCGTCATCAGTACTGTAGCAATAGTTACGTAGCCTGCTATGCGCCTATTGCTACAGCACTAATGACAAACAAAAATCCTGCCCAAATATTGGATGCTTATTTATTTCCAAGTGCCTTATAATATAATAGCACTAGTTAACGAGGTAGTGATTATCAAAAACTATAGCGCACCGAAGCATAAACATTATTATTTTTCTCAAATTGACCAAAGAATGAACTTTGTTTATGTCCGACAAAGAAATTTCCTCCAAGCTCAGTCATCCAAGCATCGGTAACTTTATAGGCTATGCTCGGTCTAAAATAAGCATCCATATCTGAAGGTGAGAAAAAGGTGAATAATGACCAGGTTACATTTTGTTGGTGGGTCATTAAGGTTAAACGATTGGTCAATAAGTGCCTGACTTCATCGCGCAATGGCTCAGCGCCGATTTGCTTTTGACCTGTAACATAATGCTGATAGTCTTGCATCCATTCAACATAATATTGCACGCCGATAGAAAAGTTTTGTACGATTTCTTGTTCATAGCCAATTAAAAAGCGTGCCTCACTATTTGGCGTAAACGGATCGCTACTGCTGCTTTTTTCATAGGAATCATAATAGCCAATCTCTATGTTGGCTATCCCTTTCCAAATAGGTCTACGGATACTAGCACCTAAAGAGCGCATTTTTGGATAACGTGCTTTGCCGGTGGCAGGGTTAAAACCTTGCGGGCTTTTCCAATAACCATGGTAACCATATAAAGCCAATTCATTAGCACCAATATTTTTGTATAAACGTAATGCAAACTCACCACCAGTAGGTGTTTCCGGTTCTATGACAGCATTTTGACCAGCTAAAGAATCTAGCATTGGGTTGTAGTAAGACAGCTTTTCACCAGTTATGCCACGATCAGCATCAAACCTAGGTGTATAAACAAAGTCTAGATTTGCATAATCAGTGAAAAAAGAGGTTTTCAAGGAATCTGATGGTGCTTTTAAGTATTCCAGATCACGACCGATAAAAAAAGCTTGCCAGTCTTTGGGGAATAGGTCGTTAATAAAGATTAAATCACCAGTGCCCCAAGTCAAAATTTGCCGACCTACTTTAACATCCAAAAATGAGAGTGGGCTAAAAGCAATATTGGCTTCTCTTAAGTCAATAAAGCCTTTGCCAGTATTAAGGTTAATGTGGTGGGAATCCACTTGTGCATCATAGAGAAAATCAGTCACTAAATTTAAGGAGAAAGGACCGACATCTTTTTGTAATTCAAGTTGTAAGCGCGTTTCACCCAATGAGAGTTGATCAGAATAAGGGTCATTTTGGGTGCGCACTCCAGCACGTAAATCCCAAAAACCACTGATATTGATAAAGGGTTCCTCTTTATCAAATAGACCAAAGAATTCTGATTCATCTTCCTCTACAGTATTATTTGCTTGGTTCATACTTGAGGGGGGTAATGCGGGGCTGGTATTTAAGCCTGTTGGTAAGCCAGGAGAAGTGCTAGGAGCTAAGCCACTTGGTAAGGGTGGGGCAGCATTTAAACCTGAAGGAAGTGCTGGTGCTGAGATTAATCCAGCTGGCAAGCTTGGTGAGCTACTGGGGGCCCCCTATGTCAACATACCTGTCGCCTGTAAAATTTAATATTAGGAGACAGAAA
>CAZXJK010000093.1:0-9458 GCA_964640895.1 uncultured Methylomonas sp. | reverse complement strand
AAGGCAATAATTTTTATCAAGTTTATCACTTAATCCTAAATTGAGAATTGCTGAACTAAAGCAGTCAGATTCTATTGGTGTTAATATTCGCACCTAACCACAAGTTTGACCCATTACCAAAATCCGCAGTTGTGGCTGCGTAAAGTATAGCGACCCATCAAGCTACCTATTCCTCTACTAAGGGAGATGGAAAAAAATAATCATCCAATCTTGTTGGTCTTTTTGTCCGTCTTTAGCGGTGTCGTAACAGTTACGTAGCTTGCTACGCGCCCGTTACGACACCACCAAAGACAAACAAAAATCCTACCCAATATCGGACGATTATTTATTTCCAGCTCCCTAAGTACCCAACAACTGCAAATCTCCATGTAAAGTTTAATGACCACCCGCCCTCAAAAATACAAATACCATTTTAAGGTACAAGGAAATCTACCCATGCTAATTAAGGACAACCCACCCATTTTAAGCCACAACATAACACCTCAAGCTATTTTTCAAAATCGACGTAATATTATCAAAGCAGCTGCAGGTATCAGCATTGCCTCACTCATGCCTAAGTTATCCGCAGCACAAATTAAAAAATATGCCGCAATTCCTGTTGGTCCATATTCAACTGCACTAGCCACCACTGATTACCAAGATGTCGCTAATTACACCAATTATTACGAATTTACCACCAATAAAACCGACTCTACCGTCTTAGCCAGCAAATTATCAACCAGCCCTTGGAACGTAACTGTTGAGGGTGAAGCAGAAAACACAGGTACTTTTAATCTAGAAGACATCTTAAAAAACAACCCATTAGAAGAGCGTATTTATCGTTTTCGTTGCGTGGAAGCTTGGTCGATGGTCGTGCCTTGGATTGGCTTCCCTCTAGGAGCAATGCTGCAACACTTTAAACCAACATCTAAAGCAAAGTATGTTGAGTTCACTACCTTGTATAACCCTGAAATAATGATTGGTCAAAAAAGCAAAGCTCTCGCATGGCCTTATGTCGAAGGCTTACGAATTGATGAAGCCATGCATCCACTGGCTTTTATGGCAACTGGCATGTATGACGATGACCTACCCAAACAGAATGGCGCACCACTACGCCTTGTCATACCCTGGAAATATGGATTTAAAAGCATCAAAGCGATTGTTAAAATTCGCTTTACCGAAACGATGCCAGCCACTGCGTGGAATAAAATGGCTGCTGGTGAATACGGCTTTTATGCTAATGTAAATCCGAATGCTCCCCACCCTCGCTGGAGCCAAAGCAGAGAGCGTATTTTAGGTGCGAGTATTTTTACCCCAAAACGTAAAACAGAAATATTTAATGGCTATGGCGAACAAGTCGCTGCATTGTATACGGGAATGGATCTAAAAAAACATTTCTAATGCGCCTCTCTAAACACAACTGGGGCTTTATAAAAGTCTTGGTTTTTTTATTGAGCCTAATTCCCTTTGCGCTATTACTACAAGATACCTTACAGGATCAATTGGGTGCCAATCCAATAGAAGCCTTACATTTTCGATTAGGTGACTGGGCATTACGCTTTCTGTGTTTAGGGCTTGCGCTAACACCCTTAAAAAAACTATTACATCAAAGCTGGCCCATTCGCTTTCGGCGTATGCTTGGCTTATTTACCTATTTTTATGCCTGCTTGCATTTGCTAGTGTATATCGTACTGGATCTGTCTTTTTCTTGGGAAGCTTTTGTTGACGAGGTACCGCAAAGCCCTTATATCTTAGTGGGCTTGTTTACCTTTTTGCTATTAACTCCGTTAGCCCTTACCTCAAGTCAATACATGCAAAAACGCCTAGGCAAGACTTGGGGGCAACTCCATAAATTAGTGTATTTAGCGGGTGTGAGTGCAGTGGTACACTATCTTTGGCTGGTAAAATCCGACTTAAGTGAGCCACTTTTTTATACCGCAGTCATTGCGGTATTGCTTGGAGCACGTTTGATTGTTTTTTTTAAAACCAAGAGAACCCGCCGCTCTCACTCCTCTACATCTACATGGAAACAAGAGAATTAACACTTAGCCATGCCATCGAAATAATTTTAAGCTATAATTGACAGCTTTTTCAGCGCTTAAACAACCTCGATATTGTGTCTAGTTCAAATAACGATTTATCTACATTTCAAGGACTTATCCTTGCATTACAAAACTACTGGTCCGAGAAAGGCTGTGTTTTACTACAGCCGCTTGATTTAGAAGTAGGTGCCGGCACCTTTCATCCTGCCACTTTTTTACGCGCAATTGGCCCCGAGCCTTGGAATGCGGCTTACGTACAGCCATCACGCCGCCCTACCGATGGTCGTTATGGCGAAAACCCTAATCGCCTACAACATTATTATCAGTTTCAAGTGGTCCTCAAACCTTCACCTAAAGATATTCAAGATCTTTATTTAGGTTCTTTACGTCATATTGGTTTGGATTTATTAGAGCATGACGTACGTTTTGTAGAAGATAACTGGGAGTCTCCTACCCTTGGTGCATGGGGACTAGGCTGGGAAGTTTGGTTAAATGGCATGGAAGTCTCGCAATTTACTTATTTTCAACAAGTTGGCGGCTTAGAATGTCGCCCTGTTACAGGTGAATTAACCTATGGCCTTGAGCGCATTGCCATGTATATTCAAGGCGTTAAAAGTGTCTATGATTTAGTTTGGTCAAATGGACCACAAGGCTCTGTTACTTATGGAGACGTATTCCACCAAAACGAAGTGGAAATGTCTGAATATAATTTTGACCATGCCAACGTTGATTTTCTGTTTACTAGTTTTGACACATACGAAGCTGAGTCAGCAAAATTAATTGAACTCAACTTAGCCTTACCCGCTTATGAAATGGTGTTGAAAGCATCACACGTCTTTAATTTACTAGATGCACGGCATGCCATTTCCGTTACCGAACGTCAACGCTATATATTAAGGGTAAGAAATATGTCCAAGGCGGTTGCTAAAACTTATTATGCCCGCCGTGAGGCATTAGGCTTTCCACTGGTTAATAAATCTGGAGAGCAAGCATGAGCGACACCCAACACTTATTATTTGAATTAGGCTGTGAAGAACTGCCGCCTGCATCACTACAGCAACTTAGCAATGCTTTATTAGAGAATATTCAACAAGGCTTGCAAGCAGCAGATTTATCCTTTGGCGCAAGTATTAGCTACGCCACCCCACGCCGTCTTGCCGTATTAATTAAAGATTTAGTCAGTGCCCAAGCAGATAAAAGTGTCGAAAAACGCGGTCCTGCCGTACAAGCTGCGTTTAATGATGAAGGCGAACCGACTAAAGCCTGCCAAGGCTTTGCTAAAAGCTGTGGCACCACTGTCGAGCAACTATCCCGCCTAAAAACAGATAAAGGTGAATGGTTAGCCTTCACGCAACAAATCCAAGGGCAAACAAGTGTTGATTTAATCCCTGACATTATCCGTAAAAGCATTACTCAATTGCCAATTGCTAAGCGCATGCGCTGGGGCTCATCAAACACAGAATTTGTGCGTCCTGTACATTGGGTAGTATTGATGTATGGCACAACTATTATTAATACCGAAATATTAGGGCTAGAAACTGGTAACACTACTTATGGACACCGTTTTCATGCTCCTGCTGGCATTCGCATTAATAACCCAGAAAACTACGAAACTAACCTATTAGAACACGGCAAGGTTATCCCAGATTTCGATAAGCGCATGCAAATCATTGCAGATGCCGCCAATAGTGCCGCCGCCGCAGTGGATGGTATTGCCTATATTGAAGCCGATTTATTAGCAGAAATTACTGCGTTAAATGAGTTTCCTGTGCCTATTACTGGAAATTTTGATAAGCGCTATCTAGCCTTACCTGCGGAAGTACTCATTACTACCATGCAGATTAACCAGAAATATTTTCCTGTTAAAAATGCCACTGGCGAACTACTGCCGCACTTTATTACTTTTAGTAATATTGAAAGCAACAACCCCACCGCAATCCGCGAAGGTAACGAGCGCGTCATTATGCCACGCCTAGCTGATGCTGAATTTTTCTGGAATCAAGATCGCAAACTACGCCTAGAAGAACGTATCGAGCAACTTGGCAATATTGTTTTTCAGAAAAAACTGGGCAGCTTGGCAGACAAATCAGTACGGGTTGCCAACTTAGCAGAATTTATTGCACACAGCTTACAAATTGATAGTGATTTAGTTAACCGCGCAGCAAAGCTGGCCAAAACAGATTTAATCACCAATATGGTAGAAGAGTTTGCCAGCTTGCAAGGCTTGATGGGGCGTTATTATGCCTTAGCGGATGGTGAATCAGCTGAAGTAGCGCAAGCGATTGAAGAACAATACTACCCCAAGCAATCAGGTAGCCCGACAGCTGCTAGCAGCACAGGACAAATACTGGCGATTGCTGAAAAACTGGACACCTTAACCGGCATTTTCAGTGCTGGCATGATTCCTACGGGTGATAAAGATCCTTATGCTTTACGTCGTGCCGCTCTGGGTATTCTTAGAACCATTATTGAGAATAAACTAGAAATCAACTTAATTACTTGTATTGATTTTGCTCTGCAACAATTCAGCCATGATTTTGAACTGGATAAAGTACGCCCTTTAGTTATTCAGTTTATTTATGATCGTCTCAAAGGTTATAGCTTAGACCATGGCTATACTGCAGATGAATTTGATGCGGTACTCGCTGTTATGCCAGAAAAACCTTACGATTTTCAGCGCCGTTTACAAGCAGTGCAAAATTTTAGGAAATTACCAGAAGCAGAAAGCTTAGCGGCAGCCAATAAGCGCATCGGCAACATCCTAAAAAAATCAGATAATGCGCCAGCAAGCAACATTGGTCAATTAATGGATCCCGCTGAAATCACATTACTAGCATCCGCAGAACAAGCCGAAGCTGATGTTGCACCGCTATTGGCAACCAATGATTATCGAGCTGCATTAAACCGCTTAGCTGAGCTACGTAGCGATGTTGATACCTTTTTTGATCACGTTATGGTGATGTGTGATGATTTGGAATTGCGCGCGCATCGCTTGGCACTGCTTAATAAACTAGCAAAACTGTTCTTACAGATTGCCGATATATCTAAGTTACAAAGCTAAATGAGCACGATGGCTAAGTATGTTTTACTTGATCGTGATGGCGTAATTAATCATGATGAAAACAACTTTATCAAATCTCCCGATGAATGGCTGCCCATTACTGGCAGCTTGGAAGCCATCGCTTTATTAAATAAAGCAGGCTACCAAGTGGCTGTGATCACCAACCAATCAGGAGTCGGTCGTGGACATTATAGCGATGCAACTTTAACCGCTATTCATGTCAAAATGACTCGAATGCTGGCGACTGTCGGCGGCACCATTAGTCATATTTATTACTGCCCACATTTACCTGATGCAGACTGTAGCTGTAGAAAGCCCAAGCCTGGCATGCTACTCCAGTTTAGCCAAGATACAGGGATAGCTTTAACAGATGTTTTTTTTATTGGCGATTCATTACGTGACTTGCAAGCAGGACAAGCAGCTGGTGCAAAATCATTACTGGTAAAAACAGGCAATGGTGTGGATACATTTGCCGCTAACCCGGATTTAAATATTCCTATTTTTGAGGATCTTTATGACGCAGCAACCTATATCTTATCAAGGTAATTCTATGCCACTTTACCTGCGCTCAGGCTTGTTATTTATTAGCGTATTATCAGTCACTGTCATATTTGGCATATTGATGCTAATAGCCGCACTGTTCCCTTTTGCATTACAGTATAAACTGGCGGCCATATGGGGCAAATTTGTGTTAAATGCCGCTAAAGTGATTTGCGGCATTAATTACCAAATAACGGGGCTAGAAAACATTAGCCAACAGAAAAATGCTATTGTTCTCTGCAAGCATCAATCTGCTTGGGAAACCATCGCTTTAATCGCCCTATTGCCACCACAATGCATTCTATTAAAAAAATCATTACTCTGGATTCCTTTTTGGGGCTGGGCGATGGCTACTTTAAAACCTATCGCTATCAACCGCTCTACGCCTAAAGCAGCTCTTTCTCAGCTACTAAAGCAAGGTGCGCAACGCTTGCAAGAAGGTTTTTGGGTCGTCATATTTCCAGAAGGAACCAGAACTGCACCAGGTGAACAACGTAAATTTAGCGCCAGTGGCGCTTTGCTTGCACAACGCACTGGCTTTCCAGTTATTCCTATTGCTCATAATGCAGGTGAATTCTGGCCACGCAATAGTTTTGTAAAATACCCAGGTACAATCCAATTAAAAATTGGTGCGCCTATTACCGTTGCAGGCCGTAAAAGCAAAGAAATTAATGCCGAAGCAGAGGCATGGATTGCCAATACTATGCAAGAAATTAATACCGCAAAATAACCCCATTTAAACTTTAAAAGCATATGAAGAAGAAATTATTGATTAGCCTATCATTTTTAACCCTAGTCGCATGTAGCGAACAAGATGCGTACCATGCAACCGTCCTAGATCTTGTTACTAATGATTCGGATATTAAGTCTTACCACCTTGACCCCATCACTGTCACTGAATGTATTGTAGAGCTGTCATCTCAAAAAATGCCTGGGTTTGCTCCTTTTGAACCTATACGCAAAAAAGCATATAAAGGCTACACCAAAATGATTGCTCTCAAAACGTCTGAAAAACCAGCAGAAGTACTAGCAGAATTGCGCGAATATTTTGGCTCTGCTGAAGGCTTAGCAGATGCACATATGAATTACTCAAAAAGTTATTTGGGGTGTATTTCTACAGTCACTAACCGCGCACTAGATGATGCAGAAGAAGACGCAGAAGACGATACTGATACCGAGCAACAAGCACAATAATAAAATATAAATTTTTATCGAACTTCTTTCTTAAATTCTTCAATATATAAATTTATTTAACCTGAATTCAGGTAATCGCTCATGAAGCCTATCACCTTAAAGTGATGGGCTTTACGCCCTAAGCTGCTATATTTTATTTTCTAGGCACAACAAAGCCTGCCAATATTGCGCCTGCTTTTGGTTCTAATAAGTTACCTTTAATATCAGTAAATTTAAAAGGCACTGCAACCAATCTCATGCCTTTATTAACTTGTATTGCAAAATGTAAGTGCGGGCCAGTACTAAACCCTGTATTCCCTGAAAATGCAATTAACTGCCCCGCCTGCACTCGCATTCCCTCATAAACTTGTGCCCGCTCTACCTGCAAGTGCGCATAAACAGCAATAGAGCCATCATTATGCAAAATTCTGACACTATTGGCACGTGCTATGTAGGCTTGCTTATCCACACCACCTTTGAAAAAATCATTTTCTAAACTCATCACCACCCCAGCCCTAGCGGCATGCACCTCCGAGCCTTCAGGCATCGCAAAATCAACCGCATACTTACTTTGCTCACCCGTATGTGAAAATTGTCCACTAAACGTTTGGGTAATAGGGTAACTTCTATAGCTAGCAAACGGTGGGTAATACACAGCATCAGTATCATGGAGCGCGGTAGGGTCACCTAAAGTGTATCGATAACGCAGGCTATAATTCCAGCCTTGATATTTATCAACCGCCCCTATTCCAAATAAAGTTCTGGAAGTACCTGGCTGAATGACACACGTTAACGGCAATGCAGGGCTTGCTCGTACATTACGCTGCTGCTCAAACTTAAATTCAACCTCTATTGGCCCAAAAAAGGCATTTCTGATCGTATATTCTGGCTGCCGCTTTTCGCCTGATTTATTTAGCCATACCCGCTGTTTAGGCTCGACCTTCAGCTGCCTAACCTCAACATTGAGCTCTTTACTGGTTTTCCCTGAAGGTGCCTTATCCGTATAATGCCAGTGCCCTTTTTCATCTTGATATTTATACAGTTTTTTTGCAATACTCGGCATACTTAATAAGCAAAGAGATACTATTATAAAACCAGCTACCCTATTCCTGCGCATCGTTGCTATACCCTCTAATATATTTGTTATACTACACATAAATGCAATAACGAAAAGCACATTAACTAACTTAGGCACCTGGAAATAAATAATCATCCATCTTTACTGGTTTTTTTGTCCGTCATCAGTACTGTAGCAATCGTTACGTAGCCTGCTATGCGCCTATTGCTACAGCACTAATGACAAACAAAAATCCTGCCAAAATATTGGATGCTTATTTATTTCCAAGTGCCTTATCAAAAATCTGTGTTCAGCTATACTTTAATTTAGCCAAAAAAGTATAAACTGATACTAGCTATATAAAATCATGCTTTAACTATAATAACTATTTGCCCATTATGACGACTAAAATTGATAGCCTTTTAATTAAAACAGCGTTAACACTCATCTTATTATCTGTAGGCAACAATGCAATAGCACAAATAATGCCGCGAGTTATTGGTGGAAAATCAGCCAGCCTACCAGAATGGCCGTGGATGTCTGGCCTTGTATCTAAACGCACTTCGTCTTTAAATGGTACATTTTGTGGCGCGACACTGATTGCTAAACGATGGGTATTAACGGCAGCTCACTGTGTTACCAAAACGAGTGAGGTAGCTGTCCCTGATACTGACCCTGCCGAAACCATTGTAACCGTAACGCCTGTTTCTACCAGTAGTTTTGATGTCATCATCAATCATGCAAAACTCTCTAGCTCTTCGCGAGGTGAACGCCTATCTGTTGCTGAGGTAATCATCCACCCTGAATACAACTCAGAAACCTTAGAAAATGATTTAGCCTTAATAAGGTTACGCACCTCCTCGCAATTCTTGCCCATTAAACTGCTCTCCCCCTTTACATCTCAAGATGCTCCTGGGCAAGCTGCAATAGCTCTTGGCTGGGGAACTCAAGATGCTGATACTACCCTGACCCCCAATATTTTACAACAGGTAGATTTACCCATTGTGAGCCATGATACCTGTTCAGAAAGTATGGAAGAAATCAAGGATGGCATGCTCTGCGCAGGCACTGGTACTGGCGATAAAGACACATGTTTTGGTGATAGTGGTGGCCCCTTAATTGTCTTCGATAGTGAAAGTAAGTCTTGGCGCCAAGCGGGTATTACTAGCTGGGGATTTGGTTGCGCACTGCCTGATACTTATGGTGTTTATACTCGTGTGCAAGATTATGCCACGTTTATTTCCGATACTATTTGCAGTGCCACTGAAACACCTGCTCCAGTTACTCTTAGCCTTAGCATTGACAATCAGGCAGTATCCTCTAGCTGGAATGACTCAAGCAATCGCTCTGTTTCTGGTTATCGCCTAAATTATGCACCTTACCCTGAAGCAGAGACTATTCAGAGTATAGATCTAAATCAACTAACCAGACTATCCGCTGAACTTGAATCAGGAAGTTCTTATTATATTGCGATTACCAGCTATAATGGCAATTGCCTGAGTAATTTCTCCAATATTGAAGAACTTATCATTAATTGAGCGTGAAAGTTGGATATGCAAAAAGAGGTAGGCCAAAGTGTGCAGACTTACCATAAAGGGTACTGACC
>CAZXJK010000092.1:0-9520 GCA_964640895.1 uncultured Methylomonas sp. | reverse complement strand
GTTGAGTCATAAATATCCCAATGCAATTTATCGGTATTGCAAAGCATTATAAATGGCTATCAACTCAAACAGCACATTTAATATTTTGATAACACAACCAGCCCGAAATAATTTAATAAAACTCAAAATGTTGTTTATCAAATAAGTCGTCTATCTTTAACTTCCCTTACATCACATTAAAATTAACACCATTATTTCTATCAATATGGACAAAAATATCTACCCAAAAAACTTTGTAAATTGTTATCATAAGCCGCTTAACTTTTTACACCGTAATGCCATTCTCGCATTACAAATCCTTTTAAATTTAACAAGGTAAACATGCTCTTACTTTCAAAAAAACAAGACTGGCTTGGCAACATCAAAGGTGATATTCTCGCCGGAACAGTCGTCGCTCTCGCTCTGATACCTGAAGCTATTGCTTTTTCAATTATTGCAGGCGTAGATCCTAAAATTGGATTATATGCCTCTTTCTGTATAGCCGTTATTACCGCTTTCATAGGCGGTCGTCCAGGTATGATTAGTGCTGCAACGGGAGCTATGGCACTATTAATGGTGACCCTAGTAAAAGATCATGGTCTGCAGTACTTACTAGCAGCAACCTTATTAACAGGGGTGCTACAAATTATTTCCGGCTATATAAAGCTGGGCAGCTTAATGAGCTTTGTTTCACGCTCGGTGGTCACAGGCTTTGTTAATGCACTAGGCATCCTTATTTTCATGGCACAACTACCTGAATTAACTAATGTAACTTGGCATGTTTATGCCATGACTGCAGGTGGTCTTGGCATTATTTATCTATTCCCTTATTTACCCGTTATTGGCAAAACCATCCCCTCACCTCTGGTTTGCATTATTGGCCTAACAGGTGTTTCAATTTATCTTGGTTTAGATATCCGTACTGTTGGTGATATGGGCGATTTACCGGATACATTACCTATCTTTTTATGGCCTGAAGTACCTTTAAATTTTGAAACCTTACAAATTATTTTTCCTTATGCTGCAGCACTAGCTGTTGTGGGCATGCTAGAGTCATTAATGACAGCTACCATTATCGATGATTTAACCGATACCAGCAGTGATAAAAACCGTGAGTGTAAAGGCCAAGGCTGGGCTAATATTGGCGCAGGCTTATTAGGTGGTATGGCAGGCTGCGCCATGATTGGTCAATCTGTTATCAACATAAAGTCAGGTGGACGAGGTCGTTTATCCACTTTAGTTGCCGGGGTCTTTTTACTTATTATGGTCGTTTTCCTTAATGAATGGCTATCTTATATCCCCATGGCTGCTCTAGTAGCAGTAATGATCATGGTTTCAATCGGCACATTTAACTGGGATTCTGTTATCAACATCAGGTCTTACCCACTTTCTGCCAATATCGTCATGATTATGACTGTTATTGTGGTAGTCTGGACACACAATTTAGCTTACGGTGTATTCGTCGGCGTATTACTAGCATCATTATTTTTTGCTAATAAAATTGCTCATTTCATGTATGTAGAATCTGATTTAAGCCAAGACAATACGATGCGTACTTATGGTGTACACGGGCAAGTATTTTTTAATTCAGCTGACAAATTCACCGCTCAATTTGATTTCAAAGAAGTTGTTGATAAAGTAGTTATCGACTTAACTCATGCTCACTTTTGGGATTTATCAGCAGTGGATGCACTGGATAAAGTCGTTATCAAGTTTAGGCGTGAAGGTGCAGATGTAAACGTGCTGGGTTTAAATGAAGCCAGTGCTACCATCGTTGACCGTTTTGGCGTACACGATAAACCTGAAGAAATTGAAAAAGTTATGGGAGGTCACTGATGACACATACAGAAAAACTTGTCCTTGCCTGTATTGATGGTTCTGCCATCAGTCCAGCAGTTTGTGATTATGCCGCTTGGATAGCACAACGCGTTAATGCGCCCCTGAAGCTATTACATAATATTGAACATCAAGAAACAGCTGTTACCGCTGATTTATCGGGTAATATTGGCTTAGGCAGCCAAGAACACCTCCTTGATGAACTCACTACTTTAGAGCAGCAACGCAGCAAACTTTTAGTACAACAAGGTAAATCTATATTAGCAGCAGCCAAACAACGTGTGCAACAAGCAGGCATTGCAGAACCTATTGCCGTACAACGACATGGCAGTGTTGCTGAAACCCTAATAGAATTGGAAGATTGTATCCGCGTTCTAGTTTTGGGTGTGCGTGGTGAAAGTCACGAAAAGCAGCAAGAAAAGATTGGCGCACAATTGGAGCTTATGATTCGCTCTTTACACCGCCCGATTTTGGTAGTTAATGATGAATTTAAAGCACCTGAAACCATCATGCTAGCTTATGATGGTAGTGAAGCGGCAGACAAGGCCGTTGAAATGGTTGCTAAAAGCCCACTATACAAAGGCTTAACCTGCCATTTGGTTTGTGTTAATAATAATGCAGAAGCATTATTACAACAAGCAAGCCAAAAGTTAAAGGATACCGCTGACCTAAGCATAGTAATCGCTGCACTAACAGGTAAAGCCGAATTAGAGCTATGTGCTTATCAAGAAAAAAATAATATAGACCTGACGATAATGGGCGCTTTTAGCCATACTCGTTTGCGTGAAATGCTATTGGGTAGCTTTACTGTAAAAATGCTGGTCAATGCAAAAAAACCAGTACTGCTCTTAAGGTAATGACAATAGGAGAGGCTTTTAATGACGGTCACGCTATTCAAATCGCGGCTAAAAGCCCTCCTACCTACACATATTATTGGAAATGAACCTAGCATTAAAAGGTTATTCAAATTAAAATAGTCACAATAACTTTTGAGCTAATCTATTTTCTAAACTACACTCATACTAATCCTTAACTTCTTAGACCTTAGTACTTATTAATGACTAATCATAAACTAACCCATTTGAAAGAACTGGAAGCGGAAAGCATCCATATTATTCGTGAAGTTGCTGCCGAATTTGATCACCCTGTGATGCTTTATTCAGTGGGCAAAGATTCTGCGGTCATGCTGCACTTAACGCGCAAAGCTTTCTATCCAGGTAAAGCGCCATTCCCATTAATGCATATTGATACCACATGGAAATTTAAGGAAATGATTGCGTTTCGTGATAGATATATTAAGGAATTAGGTTGGGATTTAATCGTACATTCCAATCAAGAAGGTATTGACCAAGGTGTGGGGCCTTTTACACATGGCAGTAAAAAACATACTGACATCATGAAGACTCAAGGTTTAAAACAAGCACTGAATAAATACAAATTTGATGCTGCTTTTGGTGGTGCGAGACGTGATGAAGAGAAGTCACGTGCAAAAGAACGCGTTTATTCTTTCCGTGACAAAAATCATGGCTGGGATCCAAAAAATCAACGTCCTGAATTATGGAATACCTATAATGGCAGAATAGACCAAGGTGAAAGCATTCGGGTTTTCCCTATTTCTAACTGGACCGAATTAGATGTTTGGCAATATATTCATTTAGAAAATATTCCTATCGTACCGCTATATTTTGCAAAAAAACGTCCGGTGGTTAATAAAGACGGCATGTTGATTATGGTGGATGATGATCGTATGCCAATTGGTCCTGATGAAAAAGTCGAAATGAAAATGGTACGTTTTCGTACTTTAGGCTGCTACCCTCTAACAGGGGCAGTTGAGTCAACAGCAACGACATTACCTGAGATTATTCAAGAAATGTTATTAACCACAACCTCTGAGCGTCAAGGTCGTTTAATTGACCATGACCAATCGGGTTCAATGGAACAGAAAAAGCGTGAAGGCTACTTTTAAGAGACTCTTCTCCCTATAAAAAACTTTCGCTTAACCCACTCAGGAACAAATATATGTCACACCAATCTGATCTTATTAGCACCGATATTGATGCTTATTTAGCCCAACATGAACGTAAAGAATTATTACGTTTTTTAACCTGCGGAAACGTTGATGACGGTAAAAGTACCCTTATCGGCCGCTTGTTATACGATTCAAAAATGATCTACGAAGATCAATTAGCAGCGGTACAAGCTGATAGTGTTAAATCGGGCACCACAGGTGCAGGTAAAATAGACTTGGCTTTATTAGTTGATGGCCTACAAGCTGAACGTGAACAAGGCATTACGATTGATGTTGCCTATCGCTATTTTTCAACGTCAACACGTAAATTTATTATTGCCGACACCCCAGGGCATGAGCAATACACACGTAATATGGCGACAGGTGCTTCCACTTGTGATTTAGCCGTCATCTTGATTGATGCCCGTTATGGCGTACAAACGCAAACTAAACGTCATAGTTTTATTGCAGCCCTACTAGGTATTAAACATATTATCGTTGCCATTAATAAAATGGACTTAGTCGATTACAGTGAAAACACTTATGAAAAAATCAAAGCCGATTATCTCGAATTTATTAGCCATTTAGAGGGTTTAGATGATATTCATTTTATTCCAATGTCAGCGCTAGATGGCGATAATGTCGTAAACCAAAGCAGCAATATGCCTTGGTACACAGACAAAACCATGATGGAAACCTTGGAAACAGTAGAAATCGTTGGTGATGATAACTTTGATGATGCTCGTTTTCCCGTGCAATATGTTAACCGCCCTAACTTAGATTTTCGCGGTTTTTGTGGCACGATTGCTTCGGGTATTTTCCATAAAGGCGATGCGATTACCGCACTACCTTCTGGTAAAACAAGTACGATTAAATCCATAGTGACTTATGATGGCGACTTGAAGGAAGCCTTTCCGCCAATGGCAGTCACCTTAACACTTGATGATGAAATTGACATCAGTCGTGGCGATATCATTGTCGGCAAAGGCAACTTACCTAGTATTGCCGATAAATTTGATGCCAATATCGTTTGGATGACGGAAAATTCTTTAGTACCAGGCAAACAATACATTATCAAACTAGCCACGCGCAGTGTCTCGGGTTCTGTTGCCAATATCCAGCACCGTATTGATGTAAACACATTAGAACACCATGATGCCAAAGAACTGCAATTAAATGAAATAGGTGTATGTACTATTTCTCTTAATGCACCCGTAGTATTTGATGCTTATACTCGCAGCAAAGGTACAGGCTCATTTATTATTATCGATCGACTCACTAATGTAACGGTTGGTGCTGGCATGATTGTCGGTAATAGTGTCGAGCTTGATTTAAGCCATGTTTCTGCAAAAGAACGCGCCGCAAGATTTTCACAAAAAGCAGTTGCTATTGCGCTAACAGGCTCTAATAGCGAACAAGTGGCTTACCATTTGGAAAGAAAGCTATTTGATAATGGTCATGCTGCGACAGTCTTAACTGCATCACTCAATGATATTGATACCGCTATTGCTGTCGTTAAACATGCTGGCTTAATTTGTTTTTGTACTGCTGCTGCTTGCGATCTAAGCTTCGATACCGACAAGCTTTCACCTGATGAAATTCATTTGGCGTTAAAAGAACAAGATATAATTGGGTAATGTCTAACATTATAAGGTGAGCGCTTGCTGAACTGCACTCACCTTATAACTCTGTGCTGAGACCTTTAATTCAAGCAACAACCTCTTCCTGTATTGCTCATTACCTTAAATAAGGCTCCCTCTTTACAATTTCCTTCTGCACACATAAAGAATGTAACCAAATGACACAAAAAATCACTAAAGCAGTCTTTCCTGTTGCGGGCTTAGGGACGCGTTTTTTACCTGCAACCAAGGCCAGCCCAAAAGAAATGCTGCCTATTGTGGACAAACCACTGATTCAATATGCAGTGGAAGAAGCGGTGGCCGCAGGGATAGATACCATGATTTTTATCACCGGCCGTAATAAATGGGCGATCACCGACCACTTTGATAAAGCCTATGAATTAGAAACCGAATTAATTGCCAAAAAGAAATTCAGAGTTTTAGAAGTTATCCAAGGTATTGTTCCCCCACATGTCAACTGCGTTTTTATCAGACAAGCAGAAGCTTTGGGACTTGGGCACGCAGTACTTTGTGCTAAACCTATTGTGGGTAACGAACCTTTTGCTGTTATTTTGGCCGATGATTTAGTAGAAGATGCTGAACGTGGTTGCATGAAACAAATGACCGACTTATTTGCACAAGAATCCTGTTCTATTTTAGGTGTCGAACGCATAGACCCTACTGAAACTGAGAAATATGGTATTGTAGAAACTGTTGCAACAGACAGCAGCTTTAGTGCCATAGAATCAATAGTGGAAAAGCCACAGCCGGAAGTTGCACCCAGCAATTTGGCGGTTATTGGTCGCTATATTTTAACGCCGGCTATTTTTGCCAAACTGGAAAAAACAGGTAAAGGCGCAGGTGGTGAAATTCAACTAACCGATGCCATTGCAGACCTGCTACGTGACGAACGTGTCTTAGCCTATGAATTTGAAGGCACCCGCTACGATTGTGGCTCTAAATTAGGCTTTTTAATCGCGACGGTTGAACACGGTTTACTACATAAAGAGTTAAAGGATGACTTTTTAACTTATCTTAAGGAACTTGCTAAAACGCATAATTAACTCCCTATTTCATGATAGATACCATCAGTCTACGCGGTGCCAGAACCCATAACCTAAAAAATATCGACCTTGATTTACCACGTGATGCCTTAATCGTCATCACCGGCTTATCAGGCTCCGGCAAATCATCACTCGCATTTGACACCATATATGCTGAAGGTCAACGGCGCTATGTCGAGTCTTTATCGGCTTATGCACGCCAATTTCTCTCCATGATGGAAAAACCTGATATAGATCATATTGAGGGTTTATCTCCAGCCATATCAATCGAACAAAAATCTACTTCACATAATCCACGTTCAACAGTCGGTACCATCACCGAGATCTACGATTATCTCAGGCTTTTATATGCACGAGCAGGTACGCCTTGCTGCCCTGAACACGGACTTTCTTTAGCCGCACAAACCATTAGCCAAATGGTTGACCACTTATTAGAGCAAACTTCGGGTGAACGCTGGATGTTATTAGCCCCCGTTATCAATCAACGTAAAGGCGAGCATATTCAACTACTGGAGGACTTGCAAGCGCAAGGTTTTATTCGTGCACGCATTGATGGTCACGTGTGTGAACTGGATGAAGATCCCGAACTGGATGGTAAGAAAAAACACACGATTGAAGTCATTATTGACCGCTTTAAAATTCGTGATGATATGAGTTTACGTTTAGCAGAATCCTTTGAAACGGCACTACGTATTGCAGGCGGTGTTGCCACCGCTATGTGCATGGATGATGACAGTAAAAAACTGGTGTTCTCCGAAAAATATGCCTGCTCAGAATGTGGCTATAGCATCACTGAACTAGAGCCGCGCATTTTTTCATTCAACAACCCCAAAGGGGCTTGTAGTGGCTGTGATGGTTTAGGCATCAAACAACACTTTGACCCTGAATTAGTGGTACATAACACCGAGCTTAGTTTAGCAGCTGGCGCAGTACGTGGTTGGGATCGCCGTAATGCTTATTATTATCAAATTATTTGTTCTCTAGCTCAGCACTATCAATTTGATCCGGAAACGCCTTTTCAAAATCTCAGTACAGAAATTCAAAATATTGTACTGTATGGCAGTGGCCGTAAGGCAATCGATTTTACTTTTGTTACTGGAACAGGCAAAAAACGTAAAAAACGGCACAGCTTCGAAGGCATTATCGCCAATATGGAACGCCGTTACCATGAAACTGACTCACAAGTCGTACGTGATGAATTAGCAAAGTATCTCTCCAATAAAGTTTGTTCTAATTGTAATGGCTCTCGTTTAAATACCGCGGCTCGCAATGTGTTTATTGACAGCAAACCCGTATACCAAATTACTGGTTTACCGATTAGAAAAGCACTGCACTTTTTTCAAACGCTGGATTTACCGGGACAACGCGGTCAAATTGCCGACAAAATCATTATTGAAATTCAACAACGTCTGGAATTCTTGGTTAATGTCGGCTTAGACTATTTGACTCTAGATCGTAGTGCAGATACCTTGTCAGGGGGTGAAGCACAACGCATTCGCCTCGCCAGTCAAATTGGTGCTGGTTTAGTCGGGGTGATGTATGTTTTAGACGAACCATCAATTGGCCTACACCAGCGCGACAACTCTCGACTGCTTAATACTCTGTTTCATTTGCGCGATTTAGGTAATACCGTCATTGTCGTCGAACATGATGAAGATGCCATTATGGCAGCACAATATGTGGTTGATATTGGCCCTGGTGCAGGCGTGCATGGCGGTCAAATTATCGCCCAAGGCACACCTGAAGATATTATTAATAACCCTGAATCACTTACAGGTCAATACCTTGCTGGCAAACTTGCCATTGAAATACCCGCAACCCTCACACCCCGCGATCAACAACAACAGCTTTGTGTACGCAATGCCCACGGTAATAATTTAAAAAATATAGATGTTGATTTCCCACTAGGCTTGCTTACCTGCGTGACAGGGGTTTCTGGTTCAGGTAAATCTACTTTAGTAAATGACACCTTATACCGTTTTGCAGCACGCGCCATTAACTGTGCCACCACTCTGCCTGCTCCTTGCGATGCCGTTGAAGGGCTGGACGCATGTGATAAGGTAGTTGATATAGACCAAAGCCCCATTGGGCGTACCCCGCGCTCTAACCCCGCCACTTATACAGGCTTATTTACTCCCATTCGTGAACTGTTTGCAGCAACTCCTGAATCACGCTCACGTGGTTATAGTCCAGGGCGCTTTAGTTTTAATGTTAAAGGTGGACGCTGTGAAGCCTGCAAAGGTGATGGTGTTGTCAAAGTCGAAATGCATTTTTTGCCTGATGTATTTGTGCATTGCGATACTTGTGCTGGCAAACGCTATAACCGAGAAACCTTGGAAATTCGTTACAAAGGCAAACCTATTAACGAAATTTTAGAGATGACGGTTGAAGAAGCCTTTATATTTTTTAAACCTGTCCCAGTGCTTGCCCGTAAACTGCAAACCTTACTGGATGTTGGTTTAAGTTATATCAGCCTTGGTCAAAATGCGACCACTTTATCAGGTGGAGAAGCACAGCGCATTAAACTGGCAAAAGAACTTTCTAAACGCGATACCGGCAAAACCTTATATATTCTGGATGAACCCACTACAGGCTTACATTTCCATGATATTAAACAATTATTAACGGTATTACACCACTTACGTGATCATGGTAATACCATTATTATCATTGAACACAACTTAGATGTCATCAAAACCGCTGACTGGCTGATTGATATTGGCCCTGAAGGCGGTGATGGTGGTGGGACGGTTGTTGCTGAAGGCACTCCGAAACAAGTTAGCCAAATAGAAAAATCTCATACCGGATTTTATCTTAAAAAATTTTTTGAGAAAGATACTTAGGAATGAGGATTTAATAATACCCGAAAGTATGACGTAGGATTTTGGCTACACAGTCGTGTCAGAAACACAGGCGCTTAGCCAACAGCAGGCTAGTCAGAATACTTTTCCCCTATAGCTAAGGGAAATGGAAAAAAATAATCATCCAATCTTGTTGGTCTTTTTGTCCGTCTT
>CAZXJK010000091.1:8442-9525 GCA_964640895.1 uncultured Methylomonas sp. | reverse complement strand
GAGTTGCTCACGCCCCGTCAATGCAAGTAAAAAAATACCTACCATACTAAGCACTAATAGTGCACCCGCTATTAACCAATAAAACACCCATGAGCTGTATTGCTCGACAAATGTTGACGTGGGACGATAACTAAACTGCCACTGCTGATCGCCTATTTGTATTATTTTCTGAACCACCAAAGCTTGTTGACTAATCCATTGTTTTGGTTTGTCATAAGTAGATGTAAACAAAATATTAGGCGAAGTAGACGATGTTACATCCTTGATTTCCAAATGTAACCATTGTTGCTTAAAGGTAGTGAGCAACTGACCAAATAAGTTTTGATAATCATACATATGTGCAGCAACGCCGACAACAGCATCATTCGTTGACCTTGCAGGCAGTAATGCAACAAACCGTTTGCTGATACCCAGCGTTATCTCTTGCATGATCGGAGGCATGAGCACTGCCTCTTTAGAAGTTAATAGTTTCCTACATAATTTACTGTGTTCAGGTGTATAGCAAATATTAAAATTGAGCATATTTTTCCTACCTTTTAGGGAGGCAGAATACTCTTGCGGAACCTGCGCATATTTAACAACAAAATAGTAATTTCGCTGCCTAGCACGTATTACACTTATTCTGTCTTGGCCTAATTCGACAATATCTCCATATTGTTGTTCATAGAGTAACCGTTGAGTATCTGGCACAAATTGCACCCAAGCAACAGCATAAATATCATCTTGATAATGAGCAAATTCAGCAACATAACGATTAAACTCTAGCTGGCTAACCTGTTGGCTACCTTTAAAATAAACCGCCATAGATTTAAGCAGCGTTTCATGTACCTCTAACTCATGCTTAATTAATGTATGAATAAGCTCTACATGGGTAACAAAGCGTCGCTTTTTTTGTTGATCCTCAATATCACGAGCAAAATGCAATACAACAATTAAACATAAAAATAGAACCGTCATAGGTAAGACAACAACTTGCTTACGTCTAGCCCAATCTTTTCTAGGCTTTGCAAATAAAATCAGCATAATAGGAGTAAACACTACCACGCCTAATGCACCACCAACCCACCAAGTTATAAAAAAGTC
>CAZXJK010000091.1:0-8342 GCA_964640895.1 uncultured Methylomonas sp. | reverse complement strand
ATCTTGTAAACCAATCAAACCGACAGCAACAAGAAAGTCGCCCAAGAAAACACCAGGTAATAAGCGATAACCCCATATTAATACCGCCCCTAAAGCAATACCAGAGGGTGCCCATATTGGCGTTGCACCACTAGGGGGTAAAGATAAAGTGAGTGTTAATTGGGCTGCAAAATAATAAACTATTATTAGTAATAGATTAGCAAATATGACATCTTTTGCTGTTTTCAATTAGAGTCCTCGCAATAACAGGCTAGCCATAGAAATTTTATTCTTAAATACATATCGTTAAAAGTATAGCAGTGCTCATTGCAAATACTCTAATTTCTATACTATCTCTCAAATTGACACGTAAATTTCTTGGCTACAGCCTAGCTTGCGAGTATTTTAATATTAAGAATGCACTGTTAGCAGCAACAGTGCAATTACCACAAGTTAACCATACAGCGTATACGAAATAATATCCACAACCAGCTAGTCTTGCTACCCAGTTGCGGATTTTATTGCAGTCTCAACACTAATGATTAAAGCGATTCTTAATAATGCTAGCAACCACACTAGGGTCTGCCAAAGTTGAAGTATCACCCAAACTATCAATTTCATTAGCGGCTATCTTACGTAAAATTCTACGCATGATTTTTCCTGAGCGCGTTTTGGGTAAATTAGGTGCCCATTGAATAATATCTGGGGTGGCAATAGGCCCAATGTCGGTGCGCACTAATTTAACTAATTCTTTTTTTAATTCTTCAGTGCCTTCAATGCCGACATGCAGGGTGACATAAGCATAAATCCCCTGCCCTTTAATATCATGCGGATAACCGACTACCGCTGATTCAGCAACTAATTTATGCTCATCTAAAGCACTTTCAACTTCAGCAGTCCCCATCCTATGTCCCGATACATTGATCACATCATCAACCCGCCCCGTAATCCAGTAATAGCCTTGCGCATCACACCTTGCGCCATCACCCGTAAAATAATAACCTGGGTAATTTTTAAAATAAGTATCAATAAAACGCTGATGATCACCAAAAATACTACGTGCTTGTCCTGGCCAAGGACGCTCTAGCGCTAATACACCTTCAGAACCATCTTCTATTACTTGCCCCTCATTATTCAAAATGACTGGTTTGACTCCAAAAAAAGGTCGTGTTGCTGAACTAGGTATTAACTCTGTTGCACCAGGGAGTGGCGTAATCAAAATACCCCCAGTTTCTGTTTGCCACCAAGTATCAACAATCGGACAGTTTTCCTTACCCACCAATTCATAATACCATTCCCATGCTTCGGGATTAATTGGCTCACCCACTGATCCCAATATACGTAAACTACTCCGGTCAGTATTGTGTAAATACTCATCCCCTAAAGCCATTAAAGCGCGCAATGCAGTAGGTGCTGTATAAAAAATATTGACCTGGTGCTTATCTACCACTTGCCAGAAACGGCTCGCATCTGGATAAGTTGGTATGCCTTCAAATAGCAAAGTGGTCGCGCCATTACATAAAGGGCCATAAATCATATAAGTATGCCCAGTTATCCAGCCTATATCAGCAGTACACCAATAAACCTCCCCCTCTTGATAATCAAAGATATATTTATGGGTAATAGCTGCATATAGCAAATAGCCACCAGTGGTATGCAACAACCCTTTAGGTTTACCTGTCGATCCTGACGTATACAAAATAAACAAGGGATCTTCTGCATCCATCCATTCTGGCTCACATTCACTTGATGCTTCCGCCATTGCCTGATGATACCAAACATCACAAACATCATTCCAAGCTACCTTATTACCGGTATTTTGAATAACCAATACATTTTGTATACCAGGACACCCAGCCACTGCCTTATCTACCGCAGCTTTAATAGGAATCAACTTACCGCCACGATAGCCTTCATCTGCACAAACGACTATTTTACAATCCGAATCATTAATCCGATCTTTTAAGGCTTCAGCGGAAAAACCACCAAATACAATAGAATGTACCGCTCCAATACGCGTACAGGCCAATATTACCGCGGCTGCTTCAATAATCATGGGTAAATAAATACAAACCCGATCCCCTTTTTGCACCCCTTGCGCTTTTAAAACATTAGCAAACTGACAGACTTGCTGGTGCAGTTCCTTATAGGTCATTTTTTTGTCTTGGCTTGGGTCGTCTCCTTCCCAAATTAAGGCAATCTGGTCGCCACGAGTAGCCAAGTGCCTATCCAAGCAATTAACACTCACATTTAACTTGCCACCTGCAAACCAGCTAATTTCTCCTTTTGGATAATCATATTCCATGACCTTATCCCAAGGTTGTTGCCAATCTAAAAAGTTATTTGCTTGCTCAGCCCAAAAGGTTTCAGGATCAGCAATGGATTGTTCATATAAAGCTAAATATTGCTCATTATTAATATGTGCTTGCTTGGCAATATCCGCTTTTACAGGGTAAGTTTGATGTTCGTAGGTGTGATGTGCTGTCATAAGTAGGGTGATAAGTACGTTACTGATTTAAAGTATCTTTTTAAAGCTATCAGGGTAGACGGCCAATCCATGGCAGAGCGTTATGTAATAAGATGAGTGCTCAAGGTAATACGATTATAAACAACTCTGCACAAAGAAAAAAGCCGCCTTAATTTAATTAGGTTTTTAGAAAAAACCTAATGGATTAATATCATAACTGACCAACATATTTTTGGTTTGCTGGTAATGATCTAACATCATTTTATGAGTCTCACGACCGACACCTGATTTTTTATAGCCCCCAAAAGCAGCATGTGCCGGATACTGATGATAACAATTCACCCAAACTCTACCCGCTTGGATACCACGTCCCATGCGATAGGCTTGATTCGTATCACGCGTCCACACCCCGGCTCCTAAACCAAATTCAGTATCATTAGCAATTTCTAAGGCTTCTGCTGCATCTTTAAACGTCGTCACCGAAACAAAGGGGCCAAAAATCTCTTCCTGAAAGATACGCATTTTATTGTTACCTTTCATGATGGTGGGTTGAATATAGTAACCTTCGCCAAATTCACCTTCTAAAGTTTCAACTGCTCCGCCAATTAATACTTCCGCACCTTCTGCTTTACCAATTTCGACATAATCCATAATTTTATCGAATTGTTGCTTGGAGGCTTGCGCACCTACCATGGTTTCGGTATCTAATGGGTTGCCACGTTTAATTTGACTGACGCGAGCAATGACTTTCTCCATAAATGCTTCATAAATAGATTCTTGTACTAATAACCTTGAAGGGCAAGTACACACTTCCCCTTGATTAAAAAAGGCAAGTACCGCCCCCTCAACACATTTACTGACAAATTCATCCTCTTGATCCATGACATCGGCAAAGAAAATATTCGGTGATTTGCCACCTAATTCAACAGTCGAAGGAATAATATTTTCTGCTGCACATTGCATAATTTGCGATCCCACAGGGGTTGAACCTGTAAAGGCTATTTTGGCAATACGGGTACTGGTCGCCAAAGCCTGCCCAGCTTCTTTGCCAAAACCATTGACAATATTGAGCACGCCTGCGGGTAATAAATCCCCAATTACTTCCATCAATATTAAGATAGAAACCGGGGTTTGTTCTGCGGGCTTTAAGACAATGCAGTTACCTGCTACCAAAGCCGGTGCTATTTTCCAACAGGCCATCAATAAAGGAAAATTCCACGGAATAATTTGCCCGACTACCCCTAATGGCTCATGAAAATGATACGCCACTGTATTCTCGTCTATTTCCCCAATAGAGCCTTCCTGAGCACGAATGCAACCTGCAAAATAACGAAAATGATCTGCCGCTAAAGGCACATCAGCCGCTAAGGTCTCGCGCACGGCTTTGCCGTTATCCCAAGTCTCCGCTACCGCTAATTTTTCCAGATTAGCCTCAATACGATCAGCAATTTTCAATAAAATATTTGATCTTGCTGTAACAGATGTTTTTCCCCACGCATCTTTAGCCTTGTGTGCAGCATCTAACGCTAACTCAATGTCATCAGCGGTTGAACGCGGAACTTCACAAAATACTTTACCATTAACAGGGCTTATATTATCAAAATATTGCCCTTTTACCGGCGCCACCCAGTCTCCACCAATAAAATTGGCATAACGCGTTTTAAAATCGACTTGACTATCAGATTGGTTCGGTGCTGCATAAATCATTTTTACTTCCTCACTAGAACGACTGTTCAAAAATAGAGCAAAAAAACCCTATTAAAATAGTACTACATTAAAACTGAAGGGAACACGCTCAAACCACTAAACTCACGATAAAAAATCCCTTCTCATCTCATTTCGACAACATAGATAAAGTCACTTCATTAATTCCTTCTAGAACCGCCCTATCCGAACAGACCTTACCCATCACTAACAAACCCTGCATACTGCAGGTTAAAAAGCTGGCAAGTTTATTTAACTCAATATCAGTGTTTAACTCACCATTTTCAAGTGCTCTCTGTAAGGTTTTATAGAAACCTTGCTCTAATGAATTCAATAAATGTAGGACTTGTTGCCTCGTTTCAGTATCTCTTAAACCTCGCTCTATCGCAGAATTAGTGACCAAGCAACTTCGTAAAGGGCCTGCTGTTAATAAATGCTCAACCAATTGTGCAAAGAACAATTCAATAGATGCAATCGCAGAAGGCTTGCTACCCAAAATATCCAGAAATTGCTTTACGACTACTTCCCCATAACGAGTAAGTGCTCGTAAAAATAACTGTTGTTTACTACCAAAAGTAGCATACAGACTACCACGCTGAATCCCCATGGCATCGACAAGATCTTGCATGGAAGCAGCTTCGTAGCCTTTTTCCCAAAAGACAGCAACGGCTTTATCTAACACTTCTTCTTCATTAAATGCTTTAGATCTAGCCATAAGTTATCAGATATATTAAAGAATGGTAGTGAATCAAATAATCATATCAAGTTATGAGCCTTGGTGACGTTATTATTTTTATGCACCACAACTTTAAAATCAAAGTTCACTCTCTGTTGTAGATATGCACCTTCAACCCACTCCCATATGCAATCATCATAATTCATTATGGAATGTTTAGTCAAAAATATATAAGATCTTTAATATTTTCTAATTTAAATGCTATCACGCCCCTAATTAACCATGTAAAATGGTAAGAATTTATTTTCTATTAACAGGTAGTAAAAGTGAACTTTAGAGGAACAACAATTCTTTCTGTACGCCGTGGCGATAAAGTCGTAATTGGTGGTGATGGCCAAGTCACTTTGGGCAATACAGTTATGAAAGGCAATGCACGTAAAGTACGTCGTTTATATCACGGTAAAATTATTGCAGGCTTTGCCGGCGCAACAGCCGATGCATTTACATTATTTGAACACTTTGAAGGCAAGCTGGAAAAGCACCACGGCAACCTTACCCGCGCTGCTGTGGAAATGGCAAAAGATTGGCGTACTGAACGCGCACTACGCAAACTTGAGGCTCTATTAAGCATTGCAGATAGCAAAACCTCATTAATCATCTCAGGAAATGGTGATGTCATTGAACCTGAACATGACCTTATCGCTATTGGCTCAGGCGGCCCTTTTGCACAATCAGCAGCCATGGCACTACTCGGAAACACCGAATTAAGTGCCAGAGAAATTGTGGAAAAATCGCTTAATATTGCAGCTGATATCTGCATTTACACCAACCACAACTTACGAATTGAAGAATTAGATGCGGAACCACAGGACTAAGAACTGACCATGACACAGATGACTCCCAAAGAAATTGCCCATGAATTAGATCGACATATTATCGGTCAAGCAAGTGCTAAACGCTCTGTTGCGATTGCACTGCGTAATCGCTGGCGTCGGGCGCAAGTTGATGAATCTATTCGTGATGAAATCACGCCTAAAAATATTCTGATGATTGGCCCAACGGGTGTGGGTAAAACTGAAATTGCACGCCGTCTAGCACGCCTTGCTAATGCGCCGTTTATCAAAATAGAAGCCACCAAATTTACTGAAGTAGGTTATGTTGGCCGTGATGTTGAGTCCATTATTCGCGACTTGATTGAAACCGCAGTCAAAATGACCCGCGAACAAGAAATGGAAGTTGTGCAACACCGTGCTATGGACGCTGCAGAAGAGCAAGTTTTAGATATTTTATTACCGCGTGCAGATGGCGGTATGCTATCAGATACCGAAGAAACTACCCGCCAAAAAATGCGTAAGAAATTACGTGAAGGTGATTTCGATGCAAAAGAGATTGAAATTGAAGTCCAAGCGTCACGCATTGGCGTTGAAATCATGGCACCTCCAGGCATGGAGGAAATGACCAATCAATTACAAGGTATGTTCCAAAACCTAGGTAGTGAAAAAACTAAAGATCGTAAACTACCGGTAAAAGAAGCCCTTAAGTTGTTAACGGAAGAGCATGCTGCTAAATTAGTGAATGAAGATGAACTAAAATTAACCGCCATCGAAGCCGTTGAACAACACGGTATCGTGTTCTTGGATGAGATTGATAAAGTTTGTAAACGCTCTGATAGCGGTGGCGGTGACGTTTCACGCGAAGGTGTGCAAAGAGATTTGTTACCGCTTGTTGAAGGCAGTACCGTCAGCACTAAATATGGCATGATCAAAACAGACCATATTTTATTTATTGCTTCAGGTGCCTTCCATATTGCTAAACCCTCTGATTTAATTCCTGAATTACAAGGGCGTTTTCCGATACGCGTTGAACTAGAAGCCTTGACGACCGATGATTTCGTACGCATTCTGACTGAGCCTAAAGCCTCATTAACTGAGCAATATCAAGCACTTTTAGCAACAGAAGGTGTTAATGTCAGCTTTACTGAAGATGGCATTCGGCGAATTGCCGAAATAGGTTGGGAAGTGAATGAAAAAACTGAAAATATCGGTGCACGTCGTTTACATACTATCTTAGAGCGTTTATTAGAAACCGTTTCTTTTGATGCCCCTGATTTAGTGGATAAAGATATTGTCGTTGATGCTGCTTATGTTAACCAATATTTATCTGAACTGGCTCAGGATGAAGACTTAAGCCGTTATATCCTATAATTATGCGTATTAAAGCCGAACCCATTAGCATTAACCTGACTGAAATAAAACTGCATAAAGTATCACGCATATTAGAAGTGAGCTTTGATAATGGCCAAATTTTTCAGTTACCCTGTGAATACTTACGCGTCTATACGCCTTCTGCGGAGGCATTAGGCCATGCTCCAGGCCAAGAAACCCTACAGACTGGCAAAGAAAATGTTGCGATTGAAGCCATAAGACCTATTGGTAATTACGGCATCGCACCTGACTTTAGTGATGGTCATAATAGTGGTATTTATACTTGGGAATTGCTCTATAAACTAGGCAATGAATACGATGCCCTTTGGGCTAGCTATTTAGCTGAAATAGAAGCCGCAGGTGCGAGTCGCACCGAACAAAGCGCACCATCCAGCTCGTCATGCTGTGGTGGTGGGTCTTGTTCTAGTGCTTAATAAAGGTACAGCAGAAAAATGCCATATAAAGTTTTTGATATTATTTTTTATGCTGAAGACTTAGAACAACTCGGTACTAAAGAAAAATTCTGGTTTTTATTTTCTCCAGAAGACTACTCCATTAAGTGGCTTTTTAAATTTTCCCGAAAAAATACAGGTGAGCACTGGTCTGAAAAAGTTGCAGAACAATTGAGTGAATTGCTTCAAATTCCCCATGTTAAGTATGACCTAGCCCGTTGCAATGGGAGGTTGGGCATTATCTCGAAAAATGTAATTAATGATTTTGAACGAATGGTTATGGGAAATGAAGTTTTGCATAACCATAGCCCCAAAGAATATCCTATACCCGAGCAAGGATCAGAAAAATATGTTCGGGTAAAGGAACATACTATTAGTCGAGTCTTGGGCTGTCTTGATCGTTCCAACATTTTACCACCAAAAACTGACTTTAATATTGGTGATTTAAATGCTGGTGATGTATTTTGTGGCTACTTAATGTTAGATGTTTTGATTAGTAATCAAGATCGGCATCATGAAAATTGGGCTATTATTGTAGATAATAATACGGGTGAGCACTTTTTATGTCCATCCTATGATCATGCTGCAAGTTTAGGCAGAGAGTTACTTGATGAAGAGCGTGATGAACGCCTAAATACAAGTGATAAAAATAGAAAAGTGAATCAGTTTGTTTGTAAAGCCAGGTCAGAATTATTTCATTTAAAAACAGATAAAAAACCACTGCTTACGATTGATGTCTTTTATAATGCGGTGAGTAAACGAAACAAAGCAAGAACACATTGGGTATCTCGCCTTCAAAAACTAAAAGAAGAGGAAATTAGAAATATTTTTTCAAATATTCCTAATAATATTATTACTGA
>CAZXJK010000090.1:0-9571 GCA_964640895.1 uncultured Methylomonas sp. | reverse complement strand
GACGGACAAAAAGACCAACAAGATTGGATGATTATTTTTTTCCATCTCCCTTAATGAACCTATCTTCAATAAAGGCTTTGATATCGCTGAATTATCACATATTACATGACAGCACCTTTCTCTAATTGGCAACAAGACCTTGCCAATGCCTTTACTAATCCAGCTGATTTACTGCAATATCTAGGCATTCATGATGCAGATTTTTCGCTAGCAGCTAAACAAGACTTCGCCATGCGCGTACCCCGTAGCTATGCTAAATGTATGTGTAAAGGTGATCTTAATGACCCATTGTTACAGCAAGTATTACCTATTGTGGATGAACTAAATAGCCCAGCTCACTACAAAAATGACCCAGTAGGAGATTTGTCTGCTCTAACCGAAAATTGCATTATTCATAAATATCATGGCCGGATTTTATTTATAACCACGGGTGGCTGTGCCATTAATTGTCGTTTCTGTTTTCGGCGTAACTTTCCCTATAGTGAGGTACAGCTTAATAAGCAGAATACACACACTGCACTAGAATACTTGCAGAACGATGCCAGTATCAAAGAAGTAATTTTAAGTGGTGGTGACCCACTGTTACTGAGTGATACAAGTTTGGCAGAATTAATAAGTAAATTAGCTAAAGTACCTCATCTTAAGCGCATCCGTATTCATACCCGTATTCCTATTGTATTGCCTTCACGTATTACAGCTGATTTAATTAATATCCTAAATAATGCTGCTCTGCCAATCATTCTAGTGATGCATTGTAATCATGCCAATGAACTTAGCCAACAAGTGACAACAGCATGTCTCAGTTTAAAGCAGACTAATATTAGTTTACTTAACCAAACTGTATTATTAAAAAATATTAATGATAGTAGTGCAGTATTGCAAAAATTAAGTGAGCAATTATTTGCTAGTGGTATTCTGCCTTATTATTTACACTTATTAGATAAAGCAATCGGAACAGCGCATTTTGAAGTTCAAGAGGAGGGGGCTATTAAAATTCACCAGCAATTACAGCAGGTTTTACCTGGGTATTTAGTCCCTAAATTAGTTAAAGAACAAGCGGGTGCAGTTGCTAAGAGTTTAATTATATAGAGGCATTGTTTAGCAGTCTTGTGTCAGAAATTTATGTACTATTTTTAGTTCATGTATGGTACGGCTTTGATGATAAATCAAAGGCAATACTTGCATGTTACAACCTGTTTATCCAGTTTAACTTTGTGACTCACAACACTAATATGCAATAAAACTTTGCTAAATTTTGATTTTAGTGGGATAAATAAACTGTTGGGTTTTGTGTTATTGCTTTCGAACAATGACGGTATCTATATGGAACTCTGACATAAAGTTACAATCCATTTTCTTATTAGATTAAGGGGAAGAGTAATGCAACAAATTAAATTAGCATTTTATGGCTTTAAAGCAATGATTGTTATGCTTGTTTTATTTAGCCTGAGTACCAGCATTTATGCCAAAAATAATGATTGCTGGGTTGATTTATATGATGATACGCAATTTGCTGGCGATCATATTCGGCTTAAAGGTCCTATTCAATTAGCCAGCTTACAGAAAGTACAATGGACTAACTGGGATAAGAAAATTGAAAGCATTAAGGTCGGGCCTAAAGCTACGTTAACGGTGTTTGAAAAAAAAACTTTAAACTGACCTTGGCAGAAATGGCTAATCATCCTGTGTTAATGAAGTCATTAGGTATTACCATGCGAGATGTTCTGGAGGATTCTGAGCTGATCTTTCATGCAAATTCTAATGTACATGGTTTTGGTGAGTTTGATTTTTATCATAAAATCAGATCTTTGAAAGTTGACTGCGTTAAATAATAATTAATTTTAGAAAAGTAGCTGTTCAGGGCTGCTTGAATGGGTTGTTGATGCAGGATCAAGAGACTCCGAAAAAGCGTTGCTGGTCCTCGTATGTGGCTGGTAGCGCTAGTGTGATTTAGTCCTAGTAAATAAAGGTCTTTGTGCTTGATAATATTTGGAAAAATTTACTACCCTCGGTATACCACTCATATGCGCCGCCGTTAATTCATGCGCAGGCTCTTCAAAAATCTGTTTACATTGACCGAATTCCGAATTGGCTACGCACTTAAGACGGGACACCGTAGGCTGGGTTAGATTTTTTAACGAAGTAAAAAAACGTAACCCAGCAAAGCCCCGTATACGTAAAATGCTGGGTTACGTTATCTGCGCTTCGCTAGATAAGCTAACCCAGCCTACATTTTTGTCCCGTCTTAAGTGTGTAGCCACCGAATTCAATCAAACAACCAGCTTGCTTATTGATCCAGAAAAAGCTGGCATAATTAGCAATGCGTTTGGCTTGTGCCAAATTATGGGTGATGATGGCGACTGTGTTGCCGTCCACGTAAACTTTTAATCAAGTCCTTTACCACTTAACCCTAAGTTGAGAATTGCTGGTAAATTATAATACTTAACACTCTTACTTTCTGCTTCTGTTAAAATACCCTTTTTAAGCGAATAAAACGTGCCGACGCATTGCTTTCATATTTTATTATTGTAATTAATACACGATGGATTTAAAACATATACGAAATTTCTCTATTATTGCGCATATTGATCATGGGAAATCAACATTGGCTGACCGCTTTATTCAACTATGTGGTGGCTTATCAGACCGTGAAATGGATGCGCAAGTACTCGATTCTATGGATATAGAACGAGAAAGAGGTATTACGATTAAAGCACAAAGTGTAACGCTTGATTTTACTGCAAAAGATGGTGAAATTTATCAGTTGAACTTTATTGATACGCCAGGGCATGTAGATTTTTCTTATGAAGTCTCCCGTTCTTTATCCGCTTGTGAAGGTGCTTTATTGGTTGTTGATGCTGCCCAAGGCGTAGAGGCACAAAGTGTCGCAAATTGTTATACAGCAATTGAGCTTGGTCTGGAAGTTATGCCCATACTGAATAAAATAGACCTGCCCTCCGCCGAACCTGAAAAAGTTATTCAGGAAATTGAAGATATTATTGGTATTCCTGCTGAAGGCGCTCTACGTGTCAGTGCTAAAACAGGGTTGGGGGTTGCTGAGGTATTAGAAAAATTAGTGCATGTGATTCCAGCACCGACAGGGGATGTTGATGGTCCATTACAAGCTTTGATTATTGATTCTTGGTTTGATAATTATTTAGGGGTGGTTTCCTTAGTTAAGATTGTTAACGGAACTTTGCGTAAAAAGCAAAAAATTACCATTATGTCTACAGGTAATAGCTTTATAGCTGAACGAGTTGGTGTTTTTACTCCAAAACGAGAAGATACTTTAGAATTACAAACAGGGCAGGTAGGCTTTATCGTCGCTGCCATTAAAGATATTTTTGGCGCACCAGTAGGGGATACCATTACCCATACTGACAAACCTTGTACTGAAGCTTTAACTGGGTTTCAGAAAGTTCAACCTAGAGTATTTGCGGGGCTTTATCCTGTAAGCTCTGATGACTATGAAGATTTACGTGAGTCATTAAATAAGCTACGCCTTAATGATGCGGCATTACAATTTGAACCAGAAACATCAACAGCACTAGGTTTTGGGTTTCGTTGTGGTTTTTTAGGCATGTTGCATATGGAGATTGTGCAAGAACGCTTAGAACGTGAATATGATGTTAATTTGATTACTACCGCACCAACCGTTGTTTATGAAGTAGAAACGAATAAGGGGGATGTATTAAAAGTTGATAATCCTGCTAAACTTCCTGATGTCGGTTCAATAGCGATGATTAGAGAGCCTATTATTCAAGCGAATATATTGGTGCCGCAAGAGTACTTAGGAAGTGTTATCAGTCTCTGTATTGAAAAGCGTGGTGTACAAGTTAATATGCAATATATGGGCAGTCAAGTTTCACTAAATTATGAATTACCTTTGAGTGAAGTAGTCTTGGATTTTTTTGATCGTTTAAAATCTGTCAGTCGTGGCTATGCATCGTTCGAATATGAATTTAAACGCTTTGAAGAGGCAGATTTAGTTAAATTAGATGTCTTGATTAATGGTGATAAAGTCGATGCGCTTTCCATTTTAGTACATAGAAATTTAAGTCAAGGCCGTGGTCGTGATTTAGTCGATAAAATGAAAGAACTCATTCCCAGACAAATGTATGATGTGGCTATTCAAGCTGCAATTGGCACAAAAATTATTGCCCGTTCCAGTGTGAAGGCTCTGCGTAAAAATGTGACTGCTAAATGTTATGGTGGTGATATTTCCCGTAAGAAAAAATTGCTGGAAAAGCAGAAAGCGGGTAAAAAGCGTATGAAACAAGTAGGTAGTATTGAAATTCCACAAGAAGCCTTTTTGGCTGTCTTGCAAGTTAATAAAGACTCATAAGGTAAGAAATAAGTTATGGATTTTGATTTTTCGTTTTTTCTATTTGCGGCATCATTAGTAACAGGTATTATTTGGTATGGGTATTTATACCGTTTGAAAAGTGCCAATATTGAATACAGTGAAGAAAATGAGCCATTATTGATTGAATATGCACGCTCGTTTTTCCCGATCGTACTGATAGTTTTCTTATTGCGTTCTTTTATTGCTGAGCCGTTTAGAATTCCCTCAGGCTCGATGATGCCGACATTATTGATTGGTGATTTTATTTTGGTTAATAAATTTACCTACGGTATTCGAATCCCGATAATCAATAAAAAAATTATTGATATCAATGAACCACAAAGAGGTGATGCGGTTGTATTTCGTTACCCGAAGCAACCTGAAGTTGACTACATTAAGCGAGTAATCGGCTTGCCAGGCGATCGTATTCGCTATGTTAACAAGCAGTTAACGATTAATGACCAGCTAATTGCACAGGTTTCGCTAGGGCGCTATCAAGGACTTGGGCAAGGGAAAACCATGACAGGTGCTGAGATATTAACGGAAGATTTACAAAGACTAAAACACGATATCTTAATAAATCATCGTGCGCCAAATATCAAAGGAACCTATATCGTACCGCAAGGGCATTATTTTGTGATGGGTGATAACCGAGACAATAGTAATGATAGTCGTTACTGGGGAACGGTGCCGGAAGAAAACTTGGTTGGCCGAGCATTTTTTATTTGGATGAACTGGGATTGGGAAAATACAGGGATTGGGTTTAATCGCATAGGCACTATTATTAACTAGGAGAATATATGTGCAATACAAATAAGCATCAACGAGGTATGACCCTTATATCCTTGGTTTTTTTATTGGGGCTGATTGGTTTTTTTACACTATTAGTTTTAAAAATAGCGCCTATTTATATGGATCATAGTAAGGTAGTGCATTCTTTGGAAAGTTTAAAAAACCGACCTGATATAGAGAGGCAAAGTAAGCAAGCTGTGTGGATATCATTAAGTAAGCAATTTAATATAGCTTATGTTAGTCATATTAAAAAGAAAGATGTCACTATTACCTCGCGTGCTAGATATTTGAAAGTGCAGATTGTTTACCATGTTAAGCAGCCTCTTATTGGTAATTTAAGTGTTTGGGTTGACTTTGACAACTCAATTGAAGTGGGCGCTCTGTGATAAAAGCGCCTGAAATTCTGTGTAAAAAACTAGGGTTAAACTTTTCTCAGCCAGAATGGTTTATTTTGGCCTTAAGTCACCGTAGCGTTGGTGCAAAAAATAATGAACGTCTTGAATTTTTAGGAGATTCTATTTTAGGTTTTGTGATAGCTGAAGCACTTTATAATAAATTTCCAGAGGCAAGTGAGGGCGTGCTTAGTCGGCTTAGAGCTAGCCTGGTGAATCAAGAATCTTTAGCTGCACTTGCGCGGCAGCACAATATCGGTGACTATCTTATTTTAGGCTCTGGTGAACTAAAAAGTGGCGGTTACCGGCGAGCTTCCATATTATCAGATGCTTTAGAGGCCATTATGGGCGCGATAATTAAGGACCAAGGTATAGAAAGTTGTAAAGCCTGGGTTCTGCAATTATTTGCTATGCGAATAGCTGAGTTACACTTGGATAATTGGCAAAAAGATCCTAAAACACGATTGCAGGAATTATTGCAGGCCAGGCAGTTAGAAATTCCGACTTATACTTTGGCGAGTCAATCAGGCTTGCCACATGAGCAAACTTTTAAAGTGGAATGTTCTATCCCGTTATTTGACAGAAATGTTATCGGTGCTGGTGTTTCAAGAAAAAAAGCGGAACAACAAGCCGCCGAACTTATGTTGGCAAAAATTGCCCAGGAAAGCTAGATGAATTGTGGATATGTTGCCTTTATAGGTCAACCAAATGTAGGTAAATCAACCCTGATGAATCATCTATTGGGGCAAAAAGTAAGTATTACATCGCGTAAACCGCAAACTACCCGACATCAAATATTAGGCATTAATACTAATAAGAAAGGTCAAGCAATCTATATGGATACCCCAGGTATGCATGAGAGCAACAAAAAGGCATTTAATCGTTACTTGAATAGAACAGCTGAAACAACTCTATTAGGTGTTGATTTAGTCGTCTGGTTAATTGATGGTTTAGCTTGGCGAGATTATGATGATGTCATATTTGAAAAACTTGAAAAAGCGGGGCTCCCTGTTATCTTGGCAGTTAATAAAATTGATCGGGTAAAAAATAAGGAAGATATTTTTGCTTTTTTTGCTGATGCGCAGAAAAGGTTTCCTTTTAAACAAATCGTGCCCATTTCTGCTTTAAAGAAAACTAATTTAAGTTTATTGGATGATTTGATTATGGAATTATTGCCTGAAGGCGATATCATTTATCCTAAAGACCAAATTACTGATCGCCCTGAGCGATTTTTTGTGGCTGAAATTGTAAGAGAAAAATTAACACGTCGTTTAGGTGATGAGTTGCCTTATGCGTTAACCGTTGAAATTGAGCGCTACGAAGAATTGCCGCATATTACAAAAATTTATGCATTAATCTGGGTAGAGCGGGAAACTCAAAAAAATATTGTCATTGGTAAGCAAGGAGAGTTGCTAAAAAGTATCGGTACGGAAGCGCGTAAAGATATAGAAAATTTAATTGGTAATAAGGTTTATTTGCAATTATGGGTCAAAGTAAAATCGGGCTGGTCTGATAATGAGCGTGCTCTACAAAGTTTAGGTTTTAAAGAGTAGTTGTTGAGATAATAAGGTGATTAAAACTGTCTATACTTGTATTTAAGAGCCTATGAGCCAAAGCTTGCGCGCCGGTTTTTTGTTGCATCATATCAATTATCAAGAAAGTAGTTTGATAATTGATGTATTTACGCAAGAGTTAGGACGTGTTTCCATTATTGCCAAAGGTATTAGGCAGCAAAAATCACATTATCTTGGTATTTTAAGGCCATTCATACCGTTAAATATTGCTTTTTCTGGTACTCGTGAGCTAAAAACTTTGATGCATGTAGAAACCTTGGGTGCTGAATTGTTATTGCCAGGTATCAATACCTTTTGTGGTTTTTATCTAAATGAGCTACTTCGATATTTTTTACCGCTAGCTGAGCCGCATGCTGATATTTTTATTGACTATGTGAACTGCTTACAGCAACTCAAAACAGAGCATAATCATATTGAAGATAGTTTACGTATTTTTGAAATACAATTAATGCAAGCAATTGGCTATGGTTTGCCATTAGCTGTGGACTATTTAACGCACAAAGCCATCGAGCCAGAATTAAACTATCGCTTTGATATCGTGCAAGGTGCCACGGTTGATCAAAATGGCAAGATTCAGGGAGCCACTTTGCTTGCAATGCAGACGCAAATTTTTACCACTTCACAACAATTAAATGAAGCAAAATGGCTGATGCGACAAGTTATTGATACCCACTTACAGGGTAAAAAACTAAAAAGCCGACTTTTAATTTCAAAACTTATGCAAAAAGAAATATGCAAGAGCAATTAATTTTACTAGGGGTCAATATTGACCATGTTGCAACCTTAAGACAAGCGCGTGGCACACGCTATCCTGAGCCATTACAAGCGGCTCTTATTGCTGAACAGGCTGGTGCAGATGGTATTACCGCGCATTTACGTGAAGATCGCCGTCATATGCAAGACCGTGATATGTATTTGTTAAAAGAAATGCTGCATACGCGCTTAAATTTTGAAATGGCGGTTACGGATGAAATGCTTAGTATTGCTAGTCAGGTTAAACCTTATGCTTGTTGTTTGGTACCTGAGAAACGTGAGGAGTTAACAACAGAAGGTGGTTTGGATGTTGTGGGTAGTCTGCAGAAATTGCAACATGCCTGCGCTCATTTAGGGAAGAACGATATTGAGGTTTCTCTCTTTATTGATCCAGAAGAGCGGCAAATTGATGCTGCAGTTCAAGCTGGAGCCCCTGTTATTGAATTACATACTGGGCGCTATGCAGATGCTAGCAATAAACAGCAATTGCATGATGAGTTAGAGCGTATTCGGCAGGCAGCAAGTTATGCGCATAGTGCTGGCTTACAAGTTAATGCTGGTCATGGCCTAAACCTTGCAAATGTTGAGGCTATTGCTAAAATACCTGACATTGTAGAGTTAAATATTGGACATGCGATTATTGCACAAGCTGTTTTTTCAGGGTTGGAAACAGCGGTGCGTGATATGAAACAAATAATGAGAAATGCTAGGCTGTAAATGCATAAATTAGACTACTGGCAACTCACATCCATTGGTGATAAAGAGACCAACCAAGACTATATGCTGGTTGATATTACCGATGATTGTGCTGTATTTATTGTTGCTGACGGGCTAGGTGGGCATAAAGCGGGTGAAATGGCATCGCATTATTTTTGCCATAGTTTTGTACATTTAGCTGCTAAATATGGGTCATTAGTGAATCTCTCTCCCAATAAAGTTGTTAGAAAGTGGTTATTTAAATCCATTAAAATGATGGAGAAGGCTTTTCAGGGGGATCCTGTTGCAAAAGATGCTTACACAACTTGTGCCATACTCATTTTAACGGAAAAACACGTTATTAGTGCACACTGTGGCGATTCACGAATTTATCGCATTAATAAAAATGGTATAGTCTGGCGCACTAAAGACCATTCAATTCCTCAGAAGTTATTTGAAGATGGTAAATTGGAGGAGCATGAAATGGGAACCCATCCAGAGCAAAATCAGTTAACACGATGTATCAATATTGCTAATAAGTTTGCTCCAGAAATTCATGTTTTTTCTGAACCAAAGTTAGGTGAAACGTATGTCTTGTGTAGCGATGGTTTTTGGGAATTTACCAAAGAGCACGAGTTTGTAAGTTTGGCTACTGAGGTGATGGATAAAACTTATTTGCTAAAACAAGCAAAAATGGCACTTTTTCGGGCGAATGGTAAAGCTGATAATCTTACTGTTCAATGGGTAAGAATTGGTGTATAAAGTCAAAATTCATATTTGCTAAGGACAAAGTTTTATAGGTCGCAATGCATGCAAGTACTATGAAAATAAGGCCACTTATTTTATGTAGTATAGGTAACGGTATTTTGTTTAGCAAAGAGCGTCCTGCAGTAACACCTATAATAGTCGTGGTTGCCAAAGCCAAAGTGGCACCAACCCATATTGCTATAGGCAGTGCAGTACTACTTAAGGGAGATGGAAAAAAATAATCATCCAATCTTGTTGGTCTTTTTGTCCGT
>CAZXJK010000089.1:2872-9585 GCA_964640895.1 uncultured Methylomonas sp. | reverse complement strand
TCCCACCTGACAAGCTCTGATACGCTTCCACTTGCATTACTGAGTAAGCCGTACTACATAATACATTGATTATCAATCAATAATCTCTTGACTTAATGGTAGTGATGCGTTGCGTTGGAATGAGAACAATCAAAGTGTCCCGTCTTAAATTGGTAGCCAAAAATTGCTCTTACCACATCAAATCATCAGGTATTTGAAAGTCCGCATAGGGATCATCCCCCGATTTATCATCATCAATTTTATCGTTGAGTACCATAATGTAGCTTGCATCCCGTTGTATGATTTTTTCAGCAACTTGAATAGGAATTAATTCATAATGGCTATCATATTTAACAATGGCTAACTTACCATTGCTAATATTTTTTTGGCTAGCTTCACTAACATAGATTTTTTTGACAGTATTATTATCAGAAAAATTATAGGCAACTCCATCCTTGTCTTGAGGCTGTTTATTGAGGTCTATTAATTGCTTTATTTGCGCAATAATGGCCTTTTTTTCTAGTTCAAGCTGTTTTTTCTGATTTAATTCACGATCTTTAGTCTGTTTTTCAGTAAGTGATTTTTGTGCTAATAACGTTGCTTCGTTTGTTTGCACGGATTTACTGTTGCGTTGTTGCTTCGATTGTTTATACTTCTCTTTCTTTGATTGATTCGCTTTACTTTTATTGATTAGACCAGAGTTTAATAACTGGTCTTGTAATGAGATTGCCATGCTAGTGCCTTGGATGTTTTTAATTAGGTTATATGGGGAGATTATAGTGTAATCATCTTGGTTTTTATATAGTTTCGGAGTTCTGTTTTATATGAGTCATGTGCCCAAGAAAATTATGCTGGTTGCCGGAGAATCATCTGGAGATCAGCATGCAGCAAATTTATTTCTTGAATTGAAAAAGAGTCACCCTGATATGCAAGCGATTGGTATGGGCGGGAAGAAAATGGCAGCTGCAGGTGTTGCCATTCACTATGACTCATCTAACATTGGCGTTATTGGCGTGGTTGAGGTGCTTAAGCGTTATGCTGAAATTCGACGCGCTTTACATGCCATGCAGCAGTTATTATTGGAGCAAAGACCTGATTTATTAGTTTGCGTTGATTATAAAGAGTTTAACTTTAAATTAGCTGGTTTTGCCAAGAAAAATGGCATTAAGGTTCTGTTTTATGTCAGTCCACAAATTTGGGCTTGGCGGCCCGGGCGAGTGGTTGCGTATGGAAAAGTGATTGATATGATGGCGGTTATTTTTCCTTTTGAAGTGCCTTATTATGAAAAGGAAAATGTACCAGTACGTTATGTTGGCCATCCATCGGTTGATAAAGTATGCCCTAAGCGTACAAAAGAGGCAGATTTTACTGAGTTTGGCTTGGAAATAGGTAGACCTGTTGTGGGGGTTTTGCCTGGTAGTCGTATTGATGAAATTAATCGCATGCTACCCACTATGTTGCAAGCGGCGGAACTCATACAGCAACAAATTCCTGGTGTGCAGTTTGTCTTGCCGCAAGCTGATTCAGTGACAGATGAATTATTACAATCCTCATTTAAGCAGGCAAATGTTAACGTGAAGGCTGTCAAGAATCAGTTCTATGATGCTGTGCAATGCTGTGATGCGGTGATGACGGTATCGGGAACAGCAACACTTGAGATTGCATTACTGACAGTGCCCATGTTGGTAGCTTATAGGCTTTCTACCTTGACTTATTTATTGGCGAGAATATTGGTTAACACTGAGTTTATTGGCTTACCTAATATTATTGTTGGCAAGGTTGCCGTGAAAGAATTTATTCAGTATGATGCAACGCCAAAAAATCTTGCTCAAGAAATGATGCTAATCTTGCAAGATAAGCAATATGCACAAGCAATACGGAATGATTTGCAGCAGGTAAAGCATAAAATAGGAGCAGGTGGTGGTTCGGCGAATATGGCAAAATTAGTTTTAGAATTATTGGTGTAAGGCACGCGATGCGTGCAGGCAATCCAGTAAGTATCCAAGCATAATTGATTTAACATTTTACTGGTCTTTTTTTTATCTTCGGCGTTGCATAAATAGTTGCGTAGCCAGCTATGCGCCTGTGTTTCTAACACGACTGTGCAGCCAAAATCCTGCGCCATACTTTCGGGTATTATTAAATCCTCATTCCTTACAGTATTATTTGACAAGGTAAAAAGCAAAAAAATCCTAGTCATCAGAACTAGGCTTTTTAGTGAGCTAGGTCTTAGTCATTACCACCAAACACACCTAATAATTGCAACAAACTCAAGAATAAGTTGTAAATAGAAATGTATAAAGAGATAGTTGCTAAAATATAATTAGTTTCACCGCCATGAATAATTTCACTGGTTTGGTATAAAATCAGACCTGACATTAATAAAATAAACATACCTGAAACAGCTAAAGATAGTGCAGGAATCGCAAAGAACATTGCGCCGATACCCGCTAGGAAGGCAACTAAAATACCCACCATTAAAAAACCACCCAAAAAGCTGAAATCTTTACGGGTTGTTAGTGCATAGCCAGACAGTGCGATAAAAATAACGCCAGTACCGCCTAGCGCAGTCATGACTAATTCATGGCCGTTGCTATAAGCATTTAGGTACATATTGATGATAGGGCCTAGAGTCAGCCCCATAAAGCCTGTTAAAGCGAAAATGAAGACTAAGCCTAATGAGCTATTGCTAAATTTAGTTGTTGCAAATAATAAGCCGAAATAGCCAACCATGGTGATGATCATGCCCATTGGTGGCATATTTAGCATCATGGCTAAACCAGCTGTAAAGGCACTGAAAAGCAAAGTCATAGACAGTAACATATAAGTGTTACGTAAAACTTTATTGGTTGCTAATATACTTGCATTAGCGGGTGTTGCTGCAATATTTAATTTCATGGTAATAAAGCCTGAATTAATAAGTGAATAACATAGGCAATCTTACAAGAATTTCGTTATATTAGACAATTAATTTTACATAAACTTTCTAAAATTATATGGCAGAAACGCAGCAAACAACCCCTTATACATTAATGGGAGGCGAGCAGGCAATTATCAGTTTGGTTGATCGGTTTTATTTTTATATGGATACCAAACCTGAGGTAAAGGAATTACGTGCAATTCATGCGTCTGAGTTGGAGCCGGTAAAAGAAAAATTGGTCAAATTTTTATCGGGATGGTTAGGCGGCCCAGATTTGTTTGTACAAGAATACGGACATCCGCGTTTAAAACAACGGCATTTTCCTTTTCAGGTTGATAAACTAACGCGTGATCAATGGATGTGGTGTATGCAAAAGGCAATATATGAGGTGAGCATGCCTGATGAATTAAGAAAGAATATTATGCAAGCTTTTGCTGATCTAGCGACGCATATGATCAATACTGAATAGTTTGAATGGGAGAGATTTAATGGCATAGAGAGGCTCTCCATGCCATTAAATCTAGAGCGAGCAGTGCTTAACCTTCAATAGTGGTCATTTTTGCTGCTAATTTTGCTGATGCGATACCAAGAGCTACACCTAGAACTAACGAGAAAGAAATGACTAATACTGGGTTGTCCCAAGTTGCACCAAGCAATACGTCAGTAGATAGTTTGCCAGGTGTTTGTAGTAGGTAACCAAACGTTGCAGAATAACCTAAAACGCTAGCTGGAATGGCTGAAAGAGCAGGGATGTTTGCAGACAAACACATAGCGATAACGGTTACCGCAACAATAACAGCAGCCATAGCAGGGAAGCCTAGTGCGTTATCAGGGGCAATTGTCGCAATTTCATAGGCTGCATAAGTCGCAACCAATACGCCAAAAACACTACATACAGCAGTACTGACTGCAGCCTTATCATCGCCACCTAGAGCAAAGTAAGCAGCCCAAGAGATAGTAGCTGCCCATATTAAAAAGACTCCACTTAAAGGTCCAACGGCTAAGAAGGTTGCAAGCCCTGCAATAAGCCCAATGCTGACAGACAGTGCTGAAAGACTATTCATATTAATAACTCCATATTATCACCTCATTTAAAGTAGTCACTTTGTAGTGAGGTGGGTACCACAAAGTCAAAAATGGTTACAACAATATATGTAGAAACATTTTGTGTGCTGATTTAAACATATAACATTAGTCTGCGCAATCACTCGCTGATAATGGCGTTTATTTGCCAGCTTATGCTTGTGTCACTATATATTAAGGCATATTGTAATATATCTTCGGTTAGGAGAGGAGCTTGTTTTGGGCTGTTGTGTATACAGCAATAAATCGATGCAAAATAAGTATCTATCGGTATAATGTTTGTGAAGTTTATGGGTACTTTCCGCTATTATTGGGTGTATTTTTTATATAGGAATTTTAGTTATGCGTCGCTATATTTTATGTTGTTTATTGGTTTGTTCTAGTGTTGTTTTGGCTGAAGATGCAGTTATTCCTGACGTGCCTGAAATGCCGTTACCAGTGCAAGATGGCGAGCCAATGGAAGCTGATATTACTATTAGCCGCAAAGGTAATAAAACCATCCATGAATACCGAGTGAATGGCAAAATTTATAAAATAAAAATTATTCCAGATATTGGGCCTGCTTACTATTTTGTTGATCCTGATGGTGATGGTGAAATGGAGGAGGTGAGTGAGAGTGATTTAGTAAAAGGCATTAAAGTTAATCAATGGGCTATTTTTAGCTGGTAGGTGTCGGTTTATACGTCTCTTACTCGGAGCCAAATAGAGTCATTTATAGCACCTTATAATCTAGGAGCACTTATTCAATTTCAAGGGATTAGTGCTGGCATAGAAAATACCAATTATTTACTGACAACTGTACAAGGTGATTTTGTTCTTACACTCTATGAGCATTTCAGTAGGCATGAAGTTTTCTGTTATCTAGAGCTACTATTTCAGTTAGCTAACAGTGCCAGTTATTATCCTTATCCATTAGTCGATCAATACCAAGAGTCTTTACAGCAGTTGTTAGATAAGCCTGCAGCATTATTTAACTGTTTGCCAGGCAAATCTTTGCAATGCCCCTCAGCCCAACAACAGCAGGCAATTGCAATAGCTTTGGCGGGCTTGCATTCCAGTTCTACCTCTTTGCAGTTCGCAAAGAAAAATAAAAAAGGATTGTTGTGGTTGGTAGCAACTGCAAAAAAAGTCGCCAATGAGCTATCTGCACAAGACTTAATTTTATTAAATGACGAGTTAGCATTTCAACAGAAGCATCATGTGGGGCATTTACCTCAAGGTGTGATTCATGCTGATTTATTTAAGGATAATGTGTTATTTGTTGCAGATACTTTAACGGGCATGTTAGATTTTTATGCGGCATGTTGCGATTGCTATTTATTGGATATAGCTATTACCTTAAATGATTGGTGTATTAGCCAACAAGGTGAATTTCAGTATCAGCAGCAGGCATCGTTTATACAAGCTTATCAACAAATACGTCAAATCTCAGCAGCAGAGTTGGCGTATTTACCTTTATTTTTAAGAAGAGCTAGTTTGCGATTTTGGTTGTCCCGATTGGAACACAGGCTATGCCCAAGAGTAGGCGAAGTCACTCAAGAAAAAGACCCCGATGTCTTTAAAAAATTATTGTTACAGCATCGCCAAAAGCCAATACTATTAGAATAATGCCATTTATTAATGCAGTTCACATGTTACAATCAATCTGGTGGTAGTTGAATAATAATTATAAAAGAAGAGGGTCAAGTATGAAATTTAAAAAAGCTTTCATTGCAGGTGCAGCACTTTTGTTTTCAGTATCAGCTCAGGCAGCAGAAGATATTAAACTAAAGGATAATTCAGAAATTGTAGGAAAGTGGAACTTATATGCTGAAGCTATTGCTTTACATAAAGAAAAAGTTGAGCTTTTTTCGGAGTGGGAATTTACAAAAGACGGCACCATACACACACGTTCTAATGATCGATTTGGCCGCACAAAAACTATAAAAATTGACTTAAAATATGCGGTTGAAAATGGTGTTATTATGAAACAAAAAACACCTGGGCGCTCCAAAATGGAAAGCTGTAGAGTACTGGAGTTGGATCGCAGCAAGTTAACTATGAAATGTACTTTTGTATATTTATTCTTTAAAAGGTAGCTTTGCATGGAGCTAAGGGAGTTAGAAATAAATAATTGTCTAATATAGGGGGGGGAGTTTTTGATTGTATTCTGTTGTGTAGCAATAGGCGCATAGCTGGCTACGTAACTATTGCTACACGGCAGAAGACGAACAAAAATACCCGTTAGATTGGATTATTTTTTTCATTTCCCTAAGGTAGTGAGAGAGCCACTACCTTAGCCTTCGTGATATTTTAGCCTTTCTTATCTATCGTAACGATAAAGGCATTCGCTTCATTAATAGACTGTTCCATGGCAGCAATTAAATCAGAGACATTGGACTCAATGCCACTTAATTCGCCTTTTAATGACGATATTGCTTGCGCATTTAAGTTATGTTTTAAGTATAAAACCTGATCCTTAAAAATCTGTAATACGGGTTTCATCTTGCCTTCCGCGCGTCTCATTGCAACAATCAGTTGATTATACTGGGCTCTAGTGCTCCTTAACTGACTTTTGCTCTTATTTCTCAAAGAAGCACTGCTATATTCTTGTAACTCAGTTTCCCATTCAGCAAATAACGCACCTGAAACATCCTCAATATCATTAATACGTTTATTAACTTCCTCAGCTTGATCTACACTGGCAAGGTATTCATTATTTAGTTTTTTGTAGATTTTTTCTAGATCACCG
>CAZXJK010000089.1:0-2862 GCA_964640895.1 uncultured Methylomonas sp. | reverse complement strand
CAGTGGACTCGCATCTTAGATCACCGCCATCATAGTTGGTTAGGCTAGTAAATTGCTCTAATGCTGTTTGGAATTGCTCCTTGGTTTCTTCCTGAGTATCACGCGCTTTTTCTACTCGGTGTACCATCACATCACGTTTGGCAATACCAATTGACTCCAGTGAGCTTAAGTACATTTTAGAACAGCCTGTCGTCGCTATGCTTAAAGTGAATAGCAAGGCTAATGTTTTTAATTTCATATGATCTTCCTTTACATTAAATAATTTTTTGAATACCCACCGCTTTACGCAGTTCGAGTAAAAATAGCGCACTAATAGCGCGTGCTTTTTCAGCACCTTCTTGTAACTGCATTTCTATATGCTTAGGATCTTGTATTAGAGCATCATAGCGTTCTCTAGCAGGCGTGATATGGGTATTAATCTTTTCGAAGAGTACTTTTTTCATTTCACCCCAAGCAATACCATTAGCATACTGCTGACGAATATCGGCTACTTCCTGTTCAGTCGCAAAAGCTTGATAGGTGCTAAATAGCGTGCAGTCAGTTGGGTCTTTAGGCTCACCAGGCTCTAGCGAGTTAGTTTTGATTTTATTAATCAGTTTTTTTAATTTTTTCTCTGGTGCAAATAACGGAATAGTATTGTTATAGCTCTTGCTCATTTTACGTCCATCTAAGCCTAATAAAGTAGCAGCGTTATCATCAGTCACTGCTTCAGGTAGGGCAAAGTGCTCACCATAAATATGATTGAAGCGTGATGCAATATCGCGCGCCATTTCAATATGTTGGATTTGGTCTTTACCGACAGGGACTTTATTGGCATTAAAAATAAGCATATCGGCTGCCATTAGAATAGGATAGCTAAATAAACCCATGGTAATGCCTTTATCTGGGTCGGCATTGGCACTGGCTTCATTTTCAGCAACACTCGCTTTATAGGCGTGCGCACGGTTCATTAATCCTTTGGCAGAGACGCAGGTTAGCATCCAGGTAAGTTCCATGATTTCAGGAATATCCGATTGGCGATAAAATGTTGCATTTTTAGTATCAAGTCCTAAAGCTAGCCAAGTTGCAGCAATTTCTAAACTGGATTGGCGTACTTTTTCAGGGTCACTACATTTTATTAAAGCATGGTAATCTGCCAAGAAAAAAAAAGGCTTGGCTGTTGCATCTTTGCTCGCTTCAATAGCGGGGCGTATAGCACCGACATAGTTTCCTAAGTGTGGTGTACCTGTTGTGGTGATGCCGGTAAGTATTGTAGAGTGTGTCATTGTGAATCAAGTCTCATTTTTTTGAAGTATTTCTGTGAAATATAAATCAATTTGTCGTATATTAGCTAGCAGTAATCAAATATACTTTTAGTGGTGACTATTTTACGTTATTCTTACCACTAAGAAACGCAGTAATGTATATAATATTATTTTAGCTTTTAAAGTTATTTTATGTGCGTTTTTAACGCTAAGTTTGGGAGTTGCAATGTTAGACCATTCAGAATCTAGACAATTTATCCGTATGGATGTGTCTTGTGAATTGACTTATAAGTTTCCTGATTCAGATCAGTTATTTATAGGGACGTGTTTGAATTTAAGTGGTTCAGGGGTGTTATTTACCACCGAGAACTTTGTAGACAGTGGCGTAGCATTGGAGTTGACAATCGCGCCAAATAATTCATTAACACCGCCGATGAAAGCTTTTGTTGAAGTGATTCGAACTAAGGAAGTACAATCTGGTTTATACGAAATCGCCTCAGAGATAAAAGGCATTAAGGAAGTTTAATTAAAATTTATGGCAAAAGTTGCCCCTGTTAATAAATCGTTTTGTTTGCAAAATATTTGTGAATCAAATTATAAAAAAATATTCAATCTGGTGCCAAACCTCAGGAATATTGATGAGTCTGCACAAGGCTTTGCTAATGGCAAACCAGTATTACATGTGCGGATACTTGAACAAACGGCCTATACCAAAACGATCCAGCTCAGTCATTATTTTGAGAATGAAGCAAAACATGTGCTGTTAGAGCCTGCCGTTAAAATACGCTTGTATTTTGATGTCTGTATCGCAGAAGTATTGCGCGACTATAAGCGCGTAGAAGTCAGCAGTGCCATTGCCGATATTGGCCGTAGTAAAGAGATTATGGACTATAAGTGGCGTTTAAATTACTTTCTGGAAAAATGGCTGGATCATTGTTTGAAAACTGACTATTCCTTTGTAGCAGATGAACTAGTGGTCTAGATCTCTATTGAGCATAAATACACTCCCTTACACAACAATTATTTTTTTCAAAAAAACTTGTTGGATCTTCTAGACTCTGAAAATAGCAGTAATACTTTTGTAAAATTAAAGTATAAAAATTTAGCTAGTTGACTTTATAAATACGCATATGGCACATTAAGCAGCTATATTCTTAATTTCTTGTTTAAATATGCTGATTCAGTCTACCTTTAAACCTGCATGGTGGTTAAATAATGCCCACTTGCAAACCATTTACCCCTCTCTATTTCGTCAGCCCCCAACCCCTGTTATTGAGCGTGAGCGTTTGCTTACCGAAGATAATGATTTTCTTGATATTGACTTTTGTGGTGAGGGTGCCCAACCACTGGTCATGTTATTGCATGGTTTAACTGGCAGCTCACAATCAGGTTATATAAAAGGCTTTCAGCAGGCTTTATTACAGCAGGGGTTTCGTACTGCTACACTGAACTTCCGTGGTTGTAGTGGTGAATATAATAACTCATCACGCTGTTACCACTCGGGTGAAACAGGCGATATTGATTTTCTTTATCGAACTCTGCGTCAACGTGAACCTAATACAAAAATAGCAGCAATAGGCTTTTCTTTGGGGGTAAATGTGTTATTGAAATGGTTAGG
>CAZXJK010000088.1:0-9585 GCA_964640895.1 uncultured Methylomonas sp. | reverse complement strand
TTAAGCTCACTGGATAACTCGTAAGAATTTTTATAAACCAAAATAACATCAGTCGCATTAAAAAAGAGCTTTAAAATAAGTTGGTTGGATTTATAAATATATTCTATCTTTTTAAACATGGCTTTAGCTGGCTTGCCTGCATAAACTAAGGGTCATGGTATTTTCTACTAGAGTTAAACACATCAAGCCTATAGCATAAGCATTTGCCAAATAGCAGCGACTTGTTGCCGTTTTTCTAGCAATTCATCTTGTGAGATGATGGCCTTATTGCCTTGTAAGGCTTCTTTATGGCCTCGATCACGGAATTGACAATAGGCTTGCTTAAGCGTTTTAGCGTCTTCAGCCTTGAACAAGCCTTGCTCTGCCAAACTATCTAATAAACTCATATTATCGGTAAACTTTGTTAAGCTTGGATGATTAGCTGACCAGGCCAAAATACAATACTGCACCATAAATTCTATATCGGCAATACCCCCAATACCTTGTTTCAAATTGAAGTTGCTTTGGTTGCTATTATCTAAAGTAGTCCGCATTTTTTCGCGCATTTCGCGTACTTCTTGTTGTAAATCCACGGAATTTCTAGGCAAGCTTAAAATTTTATGCCGAATAGTCTCATACTTTGCTTGTGTTGCAGGGTCGCCAGTAATAAAGCGGCCACGTACTAAGGCTTGATGCTCCCAAGTCCAAGCTTCTTCTTTTAAATAGTGCTCATAACTTCCTAATGGAGCGACCAATAAGCCTGAATAACCACTAGGGCGTAAGCGCATATCAATTTCATATGCTATACCTGATAACAATTGCGTATTGAGCAAGCGGCGTACACGCTGTCCTAAAGTGCCATAAAATTGCGCACTACTAATAGATTTACGACCATCAGTCATCACATTATTATCAGGGTAGTCATAAATAAAGACTAAATCTAGATCAGAGCTATAACTCAGTTCAATACCACCTAATTTGCCAAAGCCAACGATACCGAAATACATCTTCTCCACACTGGTATTAGGAGGTACTCCATGTTTTACAGCAAGGATTTTCCATGCAATTTTGACAGCTTGCTCCAAAATCACTTCAGCGATATAGCTCAAATAATCACTGACCACCATCAATGGTACCGCGCCCATAATATCAGCCGCCGCGACTCTTAAAACATTGATTTGTTTAAATTTACGCAAAGCATACATAAGTTGCTCTAAATCAGCGTCATCAATACACTGCAATTGCTCTACTAATTGTTGCTGTAATGCTGATTTTTCTAAGGGGTCATAGAGTGAGCGGGTATCAAGCAGTTCATCAAATAATGCTGGATATTTAGCTAAGTATTCACTAATCCAAGCACTGGCCGAGGTCAAGGTGACCAGTTGCTGTAAGGCTTTTTCATTTTCTACTAGCAATGCCAAATAAACATTTCGTCCTGCTAAGGCTTCAAATAAAGTACATAGGCGCTGTAACGTAATGTAGGCATTCTTTTCATGCACAACCACATTAAGAATTTTGGGGACTAATTTATCAAAAGTAAGCGCGCCTTTAGTGGTTAAGCGTTTAACAGCGGATGCTGTTTTCAATTGATTCAGGAGCACTAAAACCTGTTCGGGCTGCTGATAGCCTAGCTCAATTAATTTGTTTAAGCACAAGTCTTCATCTGCATGCCCTGTCCAAATTTCAGCACTTGCTTGCGGGCTAGCATTGTCTTGTTCAATAGAAAAAACTTCGACAAAAACCGCGTGTACACGTTGGCGCACTTGCGCTAAATAATCGTTAAAACTATCCCAGTCGGCATACCCTAAAGAAAAGGCTAAAATATGTTGTTCACGTACAGTTTTCGGCAAATCATGCGCTTGTTTATCTTGAAACTCTTGAATATGATTTTCCACACGGCGTAAAAATCGGTAAGATGCTTGCAGTTGTTCACTGTCTGCAATTGAGAGCAAATCATGTTCGCCTAATAGTTTGAGAATAACCTGGATACGTCGTTCTTGTAGTTCGGTATCTTGACCACCACGAATGAGCTGAAAAGCTTGGCCAATAAATTCAATCTCGCGGATACCACCAGGCCCCAATTTAACGTTATCCATCCGGTCTTTACGTTGCAATTCTTGGGTAATTTGCAACTTTAAACTACGTAATTCTTCAAAAGCACCATAATCCAAATAACGTCGATAGACAAAAGGCCTGATCAAGTCCATAAATTGCTGGCCGCCTTGTTGACTGCCCGCGACAGGGCGAACTTTAACCATCGCATAGCGCTCCCATTCGCGCGCTTGGGTTTGGTAGTAGTTTTCCAAACCGTCAAAAGTCATGATGACAGGACCACTATCACCAAAAGGGCGCAAGCGTATATCCGTTCTAAAGACAAATCCATCAGCCGTCATTTCATCCAGTGCTTTGACTAATTGTCGGCAAATACGGCTGAAAAATTCGCCGTAGCTGGTTTCTTTACGGTCAGCTAAAGTGCCTTCCTCTTGATAGGCAAAAATCAAATCAATATCAGAAGAGTAGTTTAGTTCCCATGCACCTAATTTACCCATACCCAATACCACAAGTTCTTGTGGTGTGCCATCCGCTAATACAGGTGTGCCGCGTCGGTTACAAGCTTGTTGGTATAAGTAGTCTAGAGTAAATTGGATACAGCATTCAGCCAAGGCAGTTAAATCAGCTAGCGTTTCATCTAAATCAGACCATTCAGCTAAATCACGCCAAGCGATACGTAACATCTGTTTATTGCGAAATTGCCGTAAAACCTGCATTAACTCTGCATCATTCTGAATCGTTATTTGGCTTAATTCATCACGATAGTGACTGCGCACCTCGGCGCTGAACAAATTAGCTGAATGGATTAATTCCAGTAGAAATTTTGGTTGGCGCGCACAGGTTTGCGCAATAAACTCACTGCAACAGAATACTTTGGGTAATACCGAAATAACCGCTGTATTTTCTGGAAAGTCCAAATCCAAACGCTCAAGAGCTTCATTGAAATTCTGGACATGTAACTGGGTAGTCTCATGTAATTCGGTGGGGATATTTTCTAAAGAAAACATGTTTACCTCTGAATTATCGGCTAGGGAGTGAGAATTAATAAAATGGCTTTATATAGGAGTGTAGAAATTACACAACAAATCATAAGATGGGAGCATGTAACGACTTGAAGCGTCGTGCCCACCCTATGATTTAGATGTTAAAACAGTTTAACTTCAGAACTTAAGGCACTTGGAAATAAATAAGCATCCAATATTTGGGCAGGATTTTTGTTTGTCATCAGTGCTGTAGCAATAGGCGCATAGCAGGCTACGTAACTGTTGCTACAGTACTGATGACGGACAAAAAAACTAGTAAAGATGGATGATGTGTGTTTCCAGGTGCCTAATTACTATGTGGGCTTCTACGTGGCTTTCTATTCGACTTATCACCACCACCGCCGCGACGCGAAGATGATTTTTCTTGGCGTGGAGGATTGTTATCGCCCTCTTGCACCTCAGTCATACGTAATTGCTGTCCTGCAACACGCGTATTTTGTAGCTCTTGTAAAACTTCTTTCGGCATGCCTTTCGGTAAATCAACAATACTAAAAGTACTATGCATATCAATTTGACCGATTGCTTTACCATCCAAGCCTGCTTCATTCGCAATAGCCCCAACGATATTACCTGGTTTAGCACCATGCTCTTTACCAACTTCAATACGAAAACGCTCCATATCACAGCCTAATATGGTGCCGCCCTTACGTTTTCTATCTCGATCGTTACGGTCATTATGATCACGCTCACGGCCTCGCTCGGAGCGCTCTTTTACTTTAGCAGGTTTTTTCAATAATAAAGGCTCGTCACCTTGCACTAATTTAGCTAAAGCTGCCGCAATTTCTACCGCTGGAATATCATGCTCAGTTTCATATTGCTCAATAATTTTATTATAGAACTCTAATTCTTCAGTGGCTAAAGTATCGGTAATTTTTTGCTTGAAACGGTTAACACGCTTGTCATTAATGACTTCCGTAGACGGCATTTCCATCAAGTCTATGCGTTGCTTAGTCGCACGTTCAATAGCATGTAACATACGTTTTTCGCGTGGAGCGACAAATAGAATGGCATCACCCGTACGCCCAGCACGCCCAGTACGGCCAATACGATGCACATATGCTTCAGTATCGTAAGGAATATCATAGTTAATAACGTGACTGATACGTTGTACATCTAAACCACGCGCTGCAACATCGGTGGCAACTAAAATATCCAATCTGCCATTTTTTAATTTTTGAATGGTTTTTTCACGCTGGTTTTGTGCTAAGTCACCATTAATTGCTGCTGCAGAATAACCACGTGCTTCTAACTTTTCTGCTAGCTCAATAGTGGCATTTTTAGTACGTACAAAAATAATGATGCCATCAAAAGTTTCTGCTTCTAAAATACGGGTTAACGCATCTAGCTTATGCATGCCACTAACCGTCCAATAACGCTGACGAATAGTTTCTGCAGTCGTGGTTTTTACTTTAATAGTAACGTGCTCAGGGTCACGTAAATAATTATTGGCAATACGGCGAATAGCCGTCGGCATCGTTGCCGAAAACAGTGCTCTTTGACTATTCTCGGGAAGCTGCTCTAAAACCCACTCGACATCATCAATAAAGCCCATGCGTAGCATTTCATCGGCCTCATCTAAAACTAAACAGGTTAAGTTACCCAGTTTTAAAGTCCCTTTACGCATATGATCCATAACTCGACCTGGCGTACCCACGACAACATGTGCACCCCTTCTCAGCATGCGTAATTGTCCAGAATAATCTTGACCACCATAAATAGGTGCGACATGAAAACCTTTGATATGTTTTGCGTACGTTTGAAATGCTTCGGCAACCTGAATCGCTAATTCACGTGTGGGTGCTAAAACTAAAACTTGTGGGTCTTTTTGTTTAATATCTAGTTTAGATAATAACGGTAAAGCAAAAGCAGCGGTTTTTCCTGTTCCAGTCTGTGCTTGGCCAAGAACATCTTTGCCTGCTAGCACTAGCGGAATTATTTGCGCTTGGATAGGAGAAGGGGTTTCATAGCCCACTTCATCAAGCCCTTTTAAGAGTGGTTCAATAAGATTTAATTCAGAAAATTTTGGAAGTGTTGATACTTCGGAGGTCATTAAGCGTTCCTACTAGCTTGGCAGAGCTTGATAAAACGCTGCCTGATTTTAAAAAAATGTATACACTATAATACCCTACCTGCCTTTTTAATGCGCGGCTTATTGTTGCTAAGTCTTTATTTACGGGTACATTTCACGTATTTTAATGACCTTTTAAGTCATAAAATAGGGTCATTCTGGTTTTTACTTTGCACCTGCTTCATTGCTTTTAGCAGCTTCACCTTGAGCTGGCTCCTTTTTAGCTACTTCTTGCTCTGGTTCAGCAGTGTTCGCTTGTTGCTTAGCACCAGCACTTGTAAGGATCTTGAGTAATTGTTTATGACCTGTTTTTTTTGCTATTTCTAAGGCACCTTCCCCTTGAGCATTGGCTGCATTAACATCTGCCCCCCCTGTTATCAGCAACTTAACGATACGTGGGTCACCAAAAATAATGGCATCCATTAATGCGGTGTTGCCTTGTTTGTCATTTAAGTTTACGTTGGCACCATAGGTTAGTAATAATTTTGCAATACGAAAATTACCGCTATAGGTTGCTGCCATTAATGCAGTACGGCCACCCGTTACTCGCCCATTAACATCTATGCCTTGTACCAAAATATTTTGTACACGCTGTTGTTTGCCTTGAATAGCAGCTATAAATAAATCTTGTGTCGTTTCAGCATGTAATATTGGCGCATAAGTAAAGGCATGCAATAAAGTGCCAATAAGAAATAATTTCATCACTGCTCTAGCCCTAATTTTTTTAACCGATAACGTAACGACCTAAAACTCATACCTAATTGCTTCGCAGTTGCGGTGCGGTTCCATTTATTTTGCTCCAATGCCTCACTAATAGCATGTTTCTCAATTTCTTCTAAATAGTTTTCTAATGATTCCATCGCAGGAATATAGGCATCTGATCCAGGTAATTGCAAACTACTTTTTTCTAAGTGCAAATCGCTTTCAGTAATGAGTTTGCCTTCATATAGGGCGACCGCTCTTTCGATAATATTTTCCAATTCACGGACATTGCCAGGAAATTTATAATTTTGCAGTGCTTTCATTGCCCCTGCCGATAGTTTTACCTCTGCAGTTTGATTGGCCTTGGCAATTTTACTTAAGAATAAATCACATAATTGCGGAATGTCTTCGCGACGATGACGCAAATTCGGAACCAGTAATTCAATGACATTAATACGGTAATATAAATCCTGCCTAAATTTACCTTCTTGAACTAATTTCGCTAGATCTTTATGAGTAGCACTCAATAGTCGAATATCAACACTTTCTTCATGCTGACTGCCGATGGCTCGAATTTTCTTTTCTTGGATAGCACGTAATAACTTTACTTGTAAGTCTATGGGTAAATCGGCAACTTCATCTAAAAATAAAGTCCCCCCTGTTGCTGCTTGGAATAGACCTATTTTATCCGTGCTTGCGCCCGTAAAGCTACCTTTTTTATGACCAAAAAACTCACTTTCCATTAGCTCATGTGGGATAGCACCACAATTCACGGCAATAAACGGCTCAGTATTTCGAGAGCTTTGTTTATGCACTAATCGAGCAACCAACTCTTTACCTGACCCTGATTCACCACGGATATAGACAGGTGCTTGGCTACGTGCAATTTTGCTTATTTTGGCGCGAATCTCGCGCATGGCATTTGAGTCGCCAAGTAATAGATGCCGAGAGCGCCTATCTTGCTTAGGAGAGCTGCTTGTCTTCAGTGCATTACGCACTATTTGGCGCAGGTCTTTCAGCTCGACAGGTTTGGATATAAAATCAAATGCACCTTGTTTCATTGCCTTGACTGCCGCATCCATACTGCCATGAGCGGTAATAACGACAACTGGTAATTGGGGGTATAAAGCCTGCATTTCTTGCAACAAATCTAAGCCATCACCATCGGGCAGACGCATATCAGTCAAGCAAATATCAAAGGTTTTTGCTTTTAATAATACTCTGGCACTGCACAGATCTTCAGCGGCAAAAGATTTAATATCCATACGATTGAGAGTAATCTCCAGTAGTTCACGAATATCCGCTTCATCATCAATAACTAAGGCTTGTACTGTACTCATAATTCAATTCTTTTTTGTTCTGCATCTGCCAAGCATAACCGAAAACAATTACCACTGCCAAAAGTATGGTAGCTCAGTTTCGCTTGATTCAATTCAGCTAACTCACGAGAAATATACAGCCCTAAGCCTGTGCCTAAATTTGAGGTGGTATAAAAAGGTTCAAATAAATGCTCAACTTCTGTAACAGGTATATTTTGACCAAAATCAATCACTTCAATACAGGTCTGATTATAAGCCGTGGTTACCCTAAGGACTATTGCCTTATCCATTACATAACTATATTTTAGTGCGTTTTCACAAAGATTATTTAAAATTTGTGTCAAATGGTTGGGGTCAACCAGAATATCTCGCACCCGCTTGCCAAGAGAGAGCCTAAACTGATTTAGGTGACCACTACTTTCCGCTTCAAAAGTAGCCAAATACGTTGCTAACCAGCTTTGTAATTGAATACGCTCTTGCTGGGAATGATTACGCCGTGATAATTGTAAAATATCTTCGATAATTGAATTAACTCTACAAGCATGGGTTTTAATGATTTCGGTCAAACGAAGATCTTGCGCCGATAAATCAGGACACTCAGCCAATAATTCACCTGCATGGCTAATAGCACCTAAAGGGTTGCGAATCTCATGAGCAATATTGGCTGTTAGGAGCCCCAGTGAGGCAAGCTTACTCTGTTGCACGCGTTGGTTATATAAGAGCGTATCTTCTAGGGTTATCATAAAATACATATCGTGCTGGGTCGGTAATGAGGCAAAGTGTACATTTAAACCTTCTTGCCTAGATATTGAGATACTCACAAAATCATTATTGGCGTTATTGACCACCCAAGCATCAAAGGCACTTGCCAGTTCATTAGAAATTTCTGCTAAATTTTCAGGTAAACTACTGATACCTAGTAAGCGAGGACAGGCCTCATTATAACTAGTAATTATTTTCTGCTGATTGCTAATAATAATCCCTGATTGCATATTCTGAATAATATACTGATTTAGCTCCTCTAAAGAAATAATGGTTTCTTTTTGTTGTGTAGAAATAAGCTCGGTTTGCTCAGTACGCTTTGCCAGCATATACGACAGGAATGCCAAAGAGAAAAATCCGGCACCCAGTATGCCTGCATAAGAATAGCTAATACTACTAAGCCCTCCAATGCGATAGGTATATGCTTGTTCGGCAAAAACAAATAAACTAGCAATAGCAGCAAACAACATTGCACAACGCCCACCAATCAGCAACCCTCCTGCGCCAGTAGAGACCAGCATTAATGCACCCACGCCACTACCAAGTCCTCCACAGGCGTGCATAATCAAGGTCAGCATAAAAATATCAGTAAAAATTTGTACTTGGGCTTGTGTCGCATAATTGGTACGCCGCCAATAAATACAAGACCCACTCAATATGACGATTAACAAATAGCTAAGACTGCTAAAGGTATACAGCTTTAGATATTGTTCTTTAATGATTAATGCATCAAACTGTAAATAATGCATGGCGACAAAGAAACTGGCGAGTACAGCACGATACAAAGAAAAGCTTTTTAATAAAAACCAAGCTTGTGCAACTGGAATTTTATAACCTTTGGAAAAAGGGCAAGGAGAGATTGATTGTGACTCAGCAAGCATAAGTTGTCTTTATCGTGTGGTGGATTTTCATTATTTATACTGTAAGTGAATACCACCGCGGTTTTATGGCAATTGAAAATAGCGTAGTCAGCAGTCACCCTATGCTGGTAAAAAGCGGTAGCCGTGCTCACTTGAAATATATATGATGGTTTATTGATTAATTGTAGCACCTCTAGCAGTCATAATAAGCGTATGGATATTTTCATTATATATATTATTAAAATCTTATTACTGCCTTTAGCAAGCTTATTGATTATAAGTATCGTTGGGGGATTGTTTATCCGCCGTAAACCTTTAATAGCTCAGAAACTACTTAGTTTTTCATTGAGTACTTTATTACTGCTGAGTATGCCCATAGTGGCAAAGCACCTTGCTGCTAGTCAAGAAATTTATCCACCATTAGATAAAGTAGCTGTGCAGCATTTTTCTGCGCAAGCTATTGTGGTACTCGGTGGTGGTTTACGTGAACCTGCTCCTGAATATCAGCAGTTTGCTGCTCTAAAAAGTGGCACATTAGAGCGAGTTCGCTATGCAGCAAAAATAGCCCAGCAGACGCAATTACCCATACTAGTCACTGGCGGCAAAGTATTTGATAATGATTTACCTTCCGAAGCTGAATTAATGACTAAAGTATTAACTGATGAGTTTAAGCAGCCAGTGCGTTGGCAGGAGGAAAATAGCCGTAATACCGCTGAAAATGCTAGTTACACTCAAGGTATTTTAGCTCAAGAAGGCATCAGTCGAATTATTTTGGTCACCCATGCTTATCATATGCAAAG
>CAZXJK010000087.1:0-9599 GCA_964640895.1 uncultured Methylomonas sp. | reverse complement strand
AGAAACAAAAATCCTATGCAATATGGGTATATTCATTACTTGCAAGTCCCTTACGATCATCCGAATTGGTACTCAGATACATCGCCTGCTTTACTTTCCTCTATGCCAATTAATACTCCTTTAATAAACCCTAAAGGTAAATCTGGGTTTTCATCAGCTATTTTGCCAATTCTAGCCCAATATTCAATCTGTTTTGGGGCACTTCGGTGTTGCGCTTTTCCATTTATAACAGCATCCTTAATCAAACTATCTGATAACGTAATTGCTTTTGGCATTATGATACCTCCTCTCAATGCATTTAATATTATTATGCAAAAGGCTTCCATAAGCAACCGTTTACCGCTAACAGCGGTGGAATAACGTTAGTGTTTGCCACCAAAGCATTTGCCGAAAGCTTAAATAATTATGCCAGTAATATCAATGTCTTTCAGCCTCCTCAATACAAAATGCACAAACAAGCTATATCAAGACATCACCCGCTATCTCTGGCAAATCATCGCGCAAGCCCATCGCATAATGATTAAAATAATTTTTCAGCCAGCCACTATGATTAATCCAACTCATCCCCGTACCACGTAACTGGCGGAAACCTTCATGTTGCTGAGCATACATTTTATTAATCACATCCATACTGCTCATCATTGCCAAATTATCACCTTTGCGCCAACGCTCATAACGGCGTAGTAGTTTATGACTACCAATAGGGCGACCTGCTTGGTCGGCTTTAATAATTAACTCTGCAATCGCAGCAGCATCCAATAAGCCAGCATTAGCACCCTGCCCTGCTAAAGGATGCATGGCATGTGCGGCATCACCAATCAAGACAAAGTGTTCGCTGGTATATTGCTTGGCATATTGAAAACGCAATGGAAAAGCACCACGAGGACCGACATCTAAAACTTTACCTAGAGTTCCTTCTAAGGCTTGTTCCAGTTTTAGTAAAAACTCCTCTGTAGGCAAATTGACATATTCTTGGGCAGTTTGCTCACTTAATGTCCAAACGATAGAGCATTGTCCATTGACTAGTGGTAAAAAAGCCAAAGGCCCTTCAGGTAAAAAACGTTGCCAAGCAGTATATTGATGACTTTTTTCGGTACTGACAGTGGCGACTAAACCAGATTGCTTATATTCCCAGCCCGTGGTTTGAATACCCGCCATTGCGCGTAAAGCTGAATCACGACCGTCAGCAGCAATCACCACGTCTGTAGTCAGTGTTTGACCATCGTCCAAGACCACCACAGCATTGTCGCTATTTGTTTGTAGCTCAGCGACTTTGCTTGGGCAAATAATAGTTGCTGAAGGTAGCGTTTCCAGCTTATCCCATAAAGAAGCCACCGTCACCCGATTTTCAACGATATGTCCAAGTACCGCAAAATCAGTCTCTGCGGCATCAAAATGCAACAGTCCAGCACTATACGCATCCCAAACATGCATATGCTCATAGCCACCAATACCACGTTGTTGCATGGCAGGCCACGCGCCCACAGCTTGCAAAATATTTTGTGATGCACGCGTTAAGGCCGATACACGAATATCAATAGGTTCTGCCGGCCATTCGCGCTCAGGATTACGTGCGTCTATTAAAGCCACTTTAATCCCAGCTTGTGCTATTGCACAGGCTGCTGTTGCGCCAACTATTCCACCACCGACAATAATGACTGGGTAATGCTTATTCATACGCGTCTCCGTTTGGCAATACTGGGCATACGGATATTGAGTCCCATGGCATAACGTGCCAGTTGCTTTTTAGCACCAGGCATAACATCCAATAAAGCCAAGCCTGTATTTCTGGCAGCTGCAAAAGAGAGCCATTCATTGGAAAATAGCTTCACCACAGTATTGGTAAAATGAATCACAGTATCATGATCTTTTTGCCGTAATTGTGCGTATTCGGTTAATACTTGAGTTGCACCAATATCTCTACCTGCCTGCGCTTCCTGTAGAACAATATCGGCTAGCTGAATCACATCGCGTAAACCTAAATTAAAGCCTTGGCCTGCGACAGGATGCAATTGATGTACTGCATTGCCAATAATAACGGCTCGCCCTGACTGCATGCTTTGCGCCCGAATTAATTTTAGCGGGAAAGAACGCCGTGGTGCGGCGAGGGTGAATTGGCCTAATTTATAACCAAAACATGCATGCAAGCTGGCAATAAATTCAGCATCACTATCCATGATGAGTTGCTCGGCATCTTCAGTGCTACGGGTCCACACGATCGCATAATCTTGCCCTATCGGCAATAAAGCAAGCGGGCCTGAGCTGGTAAAGCGTTCAAAGGCAGTATTATCATGAGCTATTTCAGTTTTAATAGTCGTCACAATGGCTGTTTGCTGATACTCAGTAATACTTTGCTCAATATCCAAAAGCTTTCTAACCGTTGACTGACCCCCATCAGCACCCACCACTAACTTAGCGGAAATATTGAGTGATTCTGCCCCTTGTTTTAAACTAATATGGGCAAACTCAGTATCGGAAGCAATCCCCATAACACGTGCAGGACATATTTGCTCAATACCTGCCTGCTCAACCAAGTCTGCTACCGCAGTTTCTAAGTCACGCGCAGTAATGACATAACCCAGTGCGGCAACCCCTTCTTGCTGAGCAGATAACCTAGTTTTGCCAAAGTGCCCTTGATCAGAAACGTGAATCTTTGCTATCGGCGTAGCGACGGCTTTAGCATGCTCCCAGATTCCTAAATCTTGCAGCATTCTGACTGATCCTTGTGCCAATGCTAATGCTCTATCACCTGCTGGCGAGTCATGTAGCTGTGCGCGGGTATTTGCTTCGACAATGGCAATTTTTAAATTACTATTTTGTAAGGCAAGTGCCAAGCAGTTACCTGCTAAGCCACCACCGACAATTAATACATCATAATCTTGCTGCATGCTTAAACTCTCAGTTCAGTCCTAAGTTAAGGAACGGATATTATCAAATCCTCGCCCCTAAGGAAAAATTGGCTACCAACTTAAGGCGGGACAGTTTAAACACTGAAAAACTGAAATACCCCCTAGATTACTGATGTAATATGAGTTCTCTCCAACAGTTAATTTTACTGGTGCCCCGTCTTAAGTGCGTAGCCGAAAAATTATATTAAATGAAGCCTGATATATCGAGATGCCCCTAAATGTTGGATTCCGTTATCTAAGCTATGCTTGATAAGCTACATCCAACCTACGCTGTTATTGATTGAAGGGAGCAATAATCTGTGCATTAAAATTTAGTGCATAATCGCTTCAATCTCAGCAATACTTTTTGGTATTGCATGGGTTAAAACTTGATACCCTGTTTCGGTCACCAAAATATCATCTTCAATACGAATACCTATACCGCGCCATTTCTTAGCAACCGTCATGCAATCTTTTGGGATATATAGGCCAGGCTCAATGGTTAATACCATTCCTGGTTCTAAATCACGCCATTGTTCATCAATTTTATAGTCACCGACATCATGCACATCCATGCCTAACCAGTGACCGATACGATGCATGTAAAATACTTTATAAGATTCATCTTCGATTAACTTGCTAACATCGCCTGTTAATAGCCCTAGATCAACAAGCCCTTGCGTTAAAATCTGTACAGAAACATCGTGCGCATTGTTCCACGGGGTTGCAGGTTTAATTTCAGCAATCGCTGCTAATTGGGCATCCAATACCAATTGATACAATAATTTCTGTTCCTGTGAAAAAACACCATTGACAGGAAAAGTACGGGTAATATCCGCTGCATAGTGGTCACATTCTGCACCCGCATCAATTAAAAGCAAATCTCCCTCTTTTAATTGTGATTTATTTTCCGTGTAATGTAATATACAGGCATTTTCGCCACCAGCAACGATTGATGGGTAAGCCACTGCACGTAGACCATTATCAATAAACTCATGAATCATTTCCCCTTCAATCTGATATTCATACCGCCCCGCCTTACAAGTACGCATTGCTCTAATATGCGCTTTTGCAGACACATCGGCTGCTTGCTGTAATAGTTCAATTTCTGCCGAACTTTTTATCAATCGCATTTCGTGCAAGGTATGCTCCAAGGAAACCAACTCACCTGGCGCATTAATACCACTACGCGTTTGACTGCGAATATGGGTAATCCATTCCATTAAATGATGATCTAAATCCGGATCACGTCCCATGGGGTAATAAACTTTGCCCCTATTTTCCAATAAGCCTGGCAAAATATCGCCTAAGTCATCAATCGGGAAAGAATCATCGGCACCGTATTCTTGAGTTGCACCATCCAAGCCGGCATGCGCACCTTCCCATAAGGCTTTTTTCTCATCAAATTCTTGGCAAAATAATATATATTCACCTTGTTCACGTCCTGGTATAAACACCGCTAAGGCATCAGCTTCGTTAAAACCAGTGAGGTAATAAAAATCACTGTCTTGACGAAAAGGATAATCCACATCACGATTGCGGGTACGGGTATTAGCACTGGCGATAATGGCAATATTACCTGTACCCACTTCTGCCATTAATTGTTCACGGCGCTGTTTAAATTCGTTTGCGTTCATCATGACTTCCTAATGCGCCGTATCACTGCTAACAGCATTATTGTTGAGTTCACTGCGTACCAGCATTACCGCAGCTCGCAAATATTCCTGAATTTCTACCAAGTCAGCTTCGACCTCTTCCGCATCCTCTTCATCAATATCAGTATCTAACTTAGTGAATTCAACGATATCTTTTAAAATTTCGTCAATTTCCCCAGGCCATTTAGAACTGGTTTCTACTCGCCCCATACCAAATAAATAGCCCTGACACCATTGCATTAAGGCTCCACAGCGCTCAGAAATGGGGGCATCGTCTTCAGGCAAGAATAAATCAAATACAAATTCATCACTGGCCATCAAATCTTTTGATTGCTCAAATAAATCAACCAGCGTCAGTTTGTCGTCTTCCCATAACTCCGCTTCTTTGGCAATGGCCTCTGCCAGCCATGTACCTGCTTCAGCATTGGGGTCGAGACATAGCATGGCAGCAGCAATGCCATGTACTTCAGCGGCACTATCAGCCGCCTCTCTTTGTAAAATAATGGTATTAATGATGGAATAGCTCATTGATAGCTCTAAATAGATAATTACGCATTAGTAGTCATAATATATGATCTACCACTCATTTTTTTGCTTGCTTATGCTACCATATAGTTAACATGATCACTTTGCGAATTGCATACTTTCTGCAAGCGCAAGATAGGGAAAGGATAATAACCCTATCAGGTGAATCACCATGCTATCGCGTGCATCAGCTAGGGTTTATAACAAATCAGTCCTTTTAAACATCAGGCACTGTTATTTTACTCAGAGTGCGTTAGTAGCGAATTTCATTTTAGAGAATGAGTTATTTATGAGTACCGATAATCAATCATTTGATATTAAAGAGCTCGAAGATAAATTAGATGAGTTAATTCAACAATATAATAGCGTGCGCCAAGAAAATACCACCTTAAAAGTGAAACAAGATTCCTTGGTGAAAGAAAAAGCAAAACTAGTAGAAAAAACTAATTTGGCACGTACTCGCGTAGAAGCCATGATTAGCCGATTAAAAACAATGGAACATGGTACATGAGTATACAAAACCACGGTGTCGCACTCAATATCTTAGGTAAGGAGTATAAAATTGCTTGTGCCGAGCATGAGAAAGAAGATTTAATCAGTTCAGCTGAACAACTAGATCAACAAATGCGTGAAATTCGCCAGTCTGGCAAGGTATCGGGTGCCGATAGAGTGGCAGTGCTTGCGGCACTAAACCTAACCCACGAGCTGGTACAATCCAAGAAAACCAGCACACCGACTAGTGGTGCTTTAGATGGAAATATCAAAAAAATGTATATTAAAATCGATACTGCCTTAAAAAGCGTTTAGAATACGCCATGTATCTCCTGCGGCGTTCGACAGTGAAGTGGGTGTTCCTTGGACCTATATTTACCCCGGGAGTCGATTCTGGTACTGGTGCGCATGTCCGTTAGCGGAAAGCCTGAAATGCCAGATAGACACCCACTTGAACCTTTCGGTTCAAGGACGATGCTTCGCATCGGCGCAGGTGGAAGATACGCATCCCCCCTATTTTTCAAAATGCTTGTTCCCTCTCCATGCTAAAGCAATTCTTACCGCACTTTTTAGGGACTCCAGGGCGTTGGTTAATTCAATCGACACATACTTTCTTTGCTGCCTTGCAGTTTACTTTCTGCGTTCTGCAGCGAGGTATATTATACCAACGTAAACACCCAAAACATAACGTCATTAAACAAGTCACTACCACCCAAATTATCTTTAGTGGTATCGATGCTTTATTTCCAACTCTCTTTATCCTCAGCCTATTAATTAGCTTCAGTGTTACCGCGCAGCTTATTTTGTTTTTACAAAATATTGCCACAGAAAAAGAAGTCATTAGTCTGCTTACCCAGTTTGTTGCGCTGCAATTAGGCCCTACGGTGACAGCCATTGTGCTGATTGCCCGCTCTGGCTCTGCTATTGCGGTTGATTTAGGTAATATGAGTATTAATAACGAAATAAAAGGACTACGCTTATTAGGGATAGACCCGCTGATTTATCTTGCCTACCCGCGTTTAATTGGTCTGGCAATCTCGCAAATGACTTTAGCCGTGTATTTTTCCGTTTTTACCATGCTATTTGGGGTTTTATTTGCTGGCTTGTTAGGCTCCCTGTCTAACTTTAAGTATTTTTTTATTTTAATTGATGCCATTAGCATTTCTGAACTCTGTTTATTTTTAATTAAAAATGCTATCTGCGGCATTGCCATTGCCGCTTATGCCTGTTATTTCGGCTTAAATGTTAAAAACTCCGTCACCGAAGTACCCCAAGCAACACAAAAAGCGATTGTAAAAAGTTTAATTGCCATTTTTTTCATTAACGCCATTTTTGCGGTATTTTAGTATGCCTGCCTCCAGCCAAAATTTAATTCAAACCCAGCAGGCAATTCCTGAAGAACGATCTATCAATACAGCACCCAACATTGTATTGCCGCCACTCAGTTGTACTATCCCCGCAGCAACCTTTGTTTGCTGTAAAAGCTATCATTTGGAATTAACACCCTATATGCAAATGTTAGCTCAGCAACAAGCTGCAGGCTCAGGTAACATTGCATACCCACAAGTATTAAATATTGCCTACATTGATACCAGCATCCAATTACTGTCGATATTATCTGGCCTAAACAATTTAAAGCTTGCTGCTGAGTATCACCAAAATTACAAGCAAAAACAAATACACCGGCGTGCATTACAATTATTAGCACAGTTTCAATGTACCCACGTGCGTTATAAACTGCCTGCCTTTATGAGCACTTTGGAGCACCGCTTATTACTTATCGCCCGCGCCCTCATGCTGGAGCCTAACATTCTCTTTATAGACAAACCCTTTCAAGGCTTAGATATGCATGAGCATAATATTTTAGGCGATCACCTAATGGCTATCACAACTGATATGCAAATAACAGTTGTCAGCAGTGCTGTTAGCTTAGCTTTTATGAAAAAAGCAGCACAACACATAATTTATTGTGATGATCAGGCATTTTACGCCTACAATGAGTGGGGTAAGTTTAGCAGTCATCACCCAGAATTATTTGAGCATTAACTGGCAAAGCCATGGAAAAAAAACAGGCAAATATTCACTATATTCATTCTCTCAGCCAAAGTGCGCGCGAACAATTAGTCGGTGCTTTTTTTATTATCGCGCTATTAATTATTGGCAGTCTTATCATTGCCAAAACCTATTCGGCCAAAATGTTTGATGAAACCATTATTTATCATACCTATATGCAAAATGCACAAGGCATTAGTACCGAAACATTGGTCAATGTTTCAGGTATTGAAGTCGGTAAAGTCTCTGCCATTGATATTGCAGTAGATAACAAAATTCATATTCAATTTTTTATTTATAAAAGCTTTGAACAACTCATTCGTACTGACTCTACAGGGGAATTAAGCAAACTGTCGTTAATTGGCAGTTCTATCATTATTATTAATGCTGGCTCACCGACACTGCCTTTATTAGCCAATGGCTCCACCCTAATTATTGAAGAACCCATTACCACTAATGACTTAATTGAAGGCATTAAGCCCGTTATTAATGACCTAGAATCGACTATGTCAAATTTGGCCAAAATCATAGCCGTTATTGAGCCCTCTGCTGTTGCCGAAACCAGTCAACGACTTAATAAAATCTTACAAAATATAGAACATATCACTGCCCATATTAGTTCTGGGCAAGGTATGGTCGGCAAAGCTATTTATAGTTCTCAGCAGGCACAAAACATAACAGATGCTCTTAACAGTTTTAGTGCTGCTTTAATAAGCCTTGAGCAACGAGTCAATGACACTGAACCTCTCATTAAAGGTCTAACACAACTCAGCATTGAATCACGCACCATGATTTTAGAGTTGCGCAACTCTTTACGCAAAGTGGATAAAGAATTAGTACACTTACCTGAGCTTGTTAATAATACCCAGGTACTAATTAAATCAACAACAGAAACGGTAGAGGGGGCTCAACAAATATGGCCACTCTCTGCAGTCCTAAAACAACCAAGCAAAGAATTATTACTTAAAGATGAGGCACTGCATGACTAAAAATATCGTGCTTATCTTAATGCTCGCTATCAGTGCCTGCACCAGCACACCTGACATGCGCCCTTATGCATTGACACAATCTGAACAATTGATGCAACAGGGCATTAAAGCATATCAACAAGATAACTACTCACAAGCAAGCAAGTCTTTTCATGACGCGATTATTTTATATCAGAGCATTGATGACCAGCATGGTGTGTTGCTAGCGCAAATAAACCTGATTAAATCTAGCTTAGCTATTAGTCAATTCGCATTAGCAGAGCAAATATTTACCACACTGAATGATCATACCTCAACACCCGCTTTAAGGGCGCAAATTACAGCATTACGTGCACATAGCTTATTTTTGCAACAAGACTATCCCGCAGCATTGCATACTTTTGCACCCTTACTTAAGCAACTATCCAATCGTCATGCTCCCGTTAACAATACCCAAATCAAGCTACTGCTGATGCAAACTAAATATGCCTTATTTGCACGCACACCTGACGCACCAATTTGGTTTGAGCGTTTATCCACCGTCATGGCAGACAATGCAAAAACCTCTAGTGCGCAATTAGCATTATTTAACCGCCTAGCAGCACATAATGCCTCACACGCAGGACGACATGCACAAGCACTAACGTTAATGCAAGCCGCATTAACAAGCTATAAAGCAGAAGTTAATCGTAGAGCCACTGCAGCTTGCCTGCAGGAATTAGCTAAAATCCATATTGCCATGCACAATATAGTTGCGGCGCAACAAGCATTAGCTAGGGCGCTGCTTATTAGGCAATGGTTACAAGATAGTTATAAAATACAGCAAATATCTCAGCAATTAGCTACACTTTAGTTTTAATAATATAAAGCAGGGGAACCCTTGAGTCTAATTTGTTATCTGAAAACAACCCTATTCTAGCCCCTGTCATATGTGGCACGGCGCACCATTATAGTGCCTCTAATTCCTTAGGGAGCTGGAAATAAATAATCGTCCGATATTGGGTAGGATTTTTGTTTGT
>CAZXJK010000086.1:0-9729 GCA_964640895.1 uncultured Methylomonas sp. | reverse complement strand
GTTAGTGTCGGTTTTGCGGTACCAATATCCATGCCTTTGAAAACCAAGACAGAATCAACACTGATAATTTCTGCATTTAATTGCTGCGCAAGCTGTACTGAGAGTGCCGTTTTGCCTGAGGCCGTTGGTCCCATTAAGAAAATAGCAGATGGATAACTGATGCTGGTCATATTTTTATTAACCTTAAATACTCAATATTATTGTAGGAGGAGCTTTTAGCTGCGAATTATTAAGGTCACGACTAAAAGTCCCTCCTACATTTATTGGCCGCGTAGAAATAATTGATCTAGTTCTTTCTTGGTTAGCTCCACCCAAGTTGGCCGACCATGATTACATTGTCCACTACGTTCGGTTTTTTCCATATCACGTAATAAGGCATTCATTTCAGGTACTGTTAAATGCCGATTGGCACGTACTGATCCATGGCAGGCTATAGAGGCCAAAATCTCGTTACTGCGCTGTTCAATACGCTGACTCATACCGTGTTCAATAATATCTGCCAGAACATCTTTTATTAACATGCCAATATCCGTACCGATCAATAAAGCAGGAATAGCTCTAACCACAATGGTTTCTTCGCCCATACGGTTGAGTTCAAAACCTAAACTCATAAAAAAAGCTTGTTCATCATCAGCCAAGTCCGCTTCCATACTACTCACTTGCACTTGGACTGGTAATAATAAAGGCTGTGAAGGTACCGAACCTGCATGGTATTGCGTTTTAAAACCCTCATAAGTAACTCGCTCATGTGCTGCATGTGCATCGACTAAAATAATACCATTGTCTGTTTCGGCAAGGATATAGACATCATGCAAATGCGCGACTGCATAACCTAGCGCAGGTGCTATTTCTGCTTGTGGAACAATATCAGCGGCAACGGGTGGCTCTTGTATGCTCAGTGGTTTAGTCGGTGCAACCAATTTGGTGTAAGCAGCAACCTGCGCATCGACATCTAAAGGTAGTGATGATTGCCGTGGTGCTGCGCTCGGCTGATAACTCTGCCGTACAATCGGCTTTTCGGTACTGGCAGGCAATGGTTCAAAATCAACAACCTTCTGTACGGGCGACTGCGGTAGCGTTGTGACCACCGTGTCATCAGACTTCTCTACAGTAGATACCTGAGTCTCTGGGCGCACATCGGCTAAAGAACGGTGTAAGGCTTTAAATAAAAAATCATGCACAGTACGTCCTTCACGGAAGCGTACTTCTAATTTTTGTGGGTGTGCATTGACATCGACTAAGCCTGGATCTAATTCTAAATATAAAACATAGACAGGATGTCGACCATGAAACAAGACATCTTGGTACGCTTGTTTAATCGCATGCGTAACCAAGCGATCTTTAATTAAACGGTCATTGACATAGAAATATTGCATATCTTGCTGGCTACGCGAGAACGTCGGCAAACCTACCCAGCCATGTAAACGTATACCCGAAGCACTGAAATCAACCGTCACTGCATTCTCTAAAAAACTGGCTCCAAAAATCTGGGCAAGCCGCTGCTCTTGCTCTGCTTGCGTCTGCGCAATTTTAAATTTATAGATTTCACGTTGATTATGTTTGAGTTCAAACGCAACATCAAAGCGACTTAACACCATGCGTTTAAACAAAGTATCAATATGCGAAAATTCAGTTTTATCGGCTTTTAAAAATTTACGCCGTGCTGGAGTATTATAAAAGAGATCACAAACATCAATTGTGGTGCCTAAAGGATGTGGGTCTGGCTGTGGATCTAATTCTTGTTCAGAGCCGTCTGCTTGTACGCGCCAAGCACAATCGGTATCTGCAACCCGTGAAATCAAATTTAACCGCGATACCGAACTAATACTTGGCAAAGCTTCACCCCGAAACCCCATGGTGGCAACTTGTTCTAAATCGTGTAATGACTGAATTTTACTGGTTGCATGCCTAGATAAGGCTAAGGGTAAATCTTCTTTATCAATACCACAGCCATTATCTCTAATTCTAATCAGTTGTGAACCACCCTTTTCAATCTCTACGGTGATTTGACTAGCCCCCGCATCAAGACAATTTTCAACCAATTCCTTGACCACTGAAGCAGGTCGCTCAACCACTTCGCCTGCGGCAATCTGATTCACTAATTGGGCGGGTAATGCATGGATACGCATAGATAATAACTCGTTGTTAATTTTTAAAAAATGGCAACCCTCTGCTGGAGTTTGTGCCTCACCCGCAACTTGCACGGTCATGCAATATTATGGGTCACTTGATGCAACCAGATCTAAAAATAGCTGTTCTAAACGGTTGGATTTATTCTTCAAACTCACTACTTCAATCTTTTGCTCTGATAAGCCCTGAAATAACTGATTCAATCCTAAAGCCTTAGGCACAGACACACTCAATTGCTGTGCATTGTCTAAACTTATCGCGTAGCCTTTAATTTTGGGCGCAGTTTTTAAGGGGGTTTTTATATCGCAAACAAAGTGATCTTCATTTAGGCGCGCCAGCAAGCTTTGCATATCGGTATTTTCCACGATTTTTCCATGATTGATAATGGCGATATTACGGCATAAATTTTCGGCTTCTTCCAGATAATGAGTGGTTAAAATAATGGTAGTACCTTGCTCATTGACACGCTGCATGGTTTCCCACATAGAGCGGCGAATTTCAATATCAACCCCTGCAGTAGGTTCATCTAAAATCAACAAGCGCGGTTGGTGCACAAGTGCGCGTGCAATCATAACTCGGCGTTTCATGCCACCTGACAAGCGCCTAGAGACAGAATCACGCTTATCCCATAAATGCATGAGTTTTAGACAATGCTCAGTTTGCTTTAGTGCTTGCCTTCTGGGCAAACCGTAATAACCCGCTTGATTCATAACGATATTTTTTACCGTATCAAACTGGTTAAAATTAATCTCTTGTGGCACTAAGCCAATATAACTTTTTGCCAGCTGCTGCTTGCGTTTTAAATCGGCATCAAAAATGCGTACTTCACCACTGGTCGCATTCACCAAAGAACTGATAATGCCAATAGCCGTGGATTTACCAGCACCATTGGGTCCTAATAGCGCAAAAAAATCACCTTCTTCTACATCAAGGTCAATACCTTTTAGTGCCGTCAGGCCATTAGCATAGGTTTTTTTTAAATTACGAATAGATAATGCTTTCATTAATAGCGTTTTACTCAAAAAAATTCAATTCAACTGACATCTGCACTTAACGTAGACTGCCAAATGCGGTACATTATCGCTTTACGATATATATTTTGTTTAGGGTAAGGGACGAGGATTTAATAATAACCCGCCCCTAATACAAGTCGTGCTGGCTCGATAACAAATTTTAGCAGATAATCTATCAACTCTATAAAACAAATGACCACTATCAAAGAACAAGAACAAGATCCCGAACTTGTTGCCGCTGTTGATCTAGGCTCCAATAGTTTTCACATGATTATTTGTAGTGTCCAAGATGGTCAATTGCAAACCATTGACCGCTTAAAAGAAATGGTGCGCTTAGCATCAGGTCTTAATCAAAAGAATATTCTTGATGAAGCCACACAACAACGTGCACTTGCCTGTTTAGAACGCTTTGGTCAACGTATCCAAAATTTTCCGACCAGTAACGTGCGCATCGTCGGCACTAATACCTTACGTACCGCAAAAAATGCAGTGCAATTTTTAAATAAGGCAGAACAGGCGATTGGCTACCCTATTCATATTATCTCAGGGATTGAAGAAGCGCGGCTTATTTATCAAGGGGTAGCACATAGCTTACAAAGTAATGCTAACCGCCGGCTAGTGATGGATATTGGTGGTGGCAGTACTGAATATATTATTGGCACTAATTCACTGCCTGCACAAAAAGAAAGTTTACGCATGGGCTGCGTGACTATCAGCAACCGCTTTTTTGCTAATGGTGAAATCAGCCCGCAACGTCTGCATAAGGCTATTATTTACGTTAAACAACAACTGAGCGGCTATAAAAATCTATTTGGCCGTAAGCACTGGGATGAAGCCATTGGCGCGTCAGGCAGCATTCGCTCTATTCGCAAAGTATTACTGGCAATGGAGTGGAGCCCTGGTGGCATCACCCCTGAAGGGCTGGAAAAATTAAAAAAACACATTCTTAATTGCCAACATACTTCAGAACTTAAATTAGCAGAACTTGACCCAGAAAGAGAGCCAGTCTTTATTGGTGGTTTTGCCATTTTATATGCGACCTTCAAAACCCTTAACATCGAAAAAATGAGTGTTTCTGATGGTGCTTTACGCGAAGGCCTAATTTATGACTATTTAGGGCGTAGATTTAATCATGATGTCCGCTCTGAAACCGTAAAAATGTTAACCGAACACTACCATACCGACCCATCACAGTCAGACCGCATCAAAAATACCATGACCTATATGTTGGGGCAGTTAAAGCCATTTCTGGGCGCACAAACCAAAGTGATGGCACAATATTTAAGTTGGGCAGCTGACCTGCATGAAATTGGCCGTAATATTGCGCATAGTCAATACCATAAACATGGTGCTTATGTCATTAAGCATGGTGATTTAGCAGGATTTTCCCAACAAAATCAAAACCTGTTATCCACCTTAATACTTGCGCATCGCCGTAAAGTGCCTAACAAGCAAATTGGCAAGCTGCCTCCCCCTTGGCATAAAAGCGCAATCTACATGGTGATTATTTTACGACTCGCCGTATTACTACTACGCAACCGCAGCCACACTGCACTACCCGAGTTCAAAATTGGCTTAGATCACGGTGAAGTAAACTTACAATTCCCCGATGATTGGCTAGACAATGCACCGCTAACTCAAGCAGACCTTAAACAAGAAGCTGATTATTTAGTAAAAGCCAAGTTTACTTTACAAGTCAGCTAAAGCAAATGTTACTCTTGCTACGCGCGCTACTCTATTTAATTGCAATCCCAATCATCGTCATTGCCATTATTATTGCGCTGAGCACCAGTAACCAAAAAGCCGCCTTACCGCAATGGCAACTAACCAATAGTGATATTCAACGCGCACAAAATATTCTTTATGCCAACCAGCAAGCCAATGATAATGTTATCAACCTAACACTGACCGAACGTGATCTAAACATTGCCTGCGCTTATTTGCTTAACCTATACACCGACAGCCAATCACATATTCAACTAAGTACTAACTTTATTAGCTTCAAACTGGCTTTTACCTTAGCCGACAATTTATTTGGGCGTTATGTTGATATTAGCTTCCAACTACATACCCCCCCCTTTAGCCGTCCACAAATCAAAAATCTGCAAATAGGTAAAATAGCCATTGCGGATATGTATGCAGGTTTTTTAATAGCAAAGGCTATCGAACATACCCACCTAAACCAATACCTAATACTGCTAAACCAACACTTAAGAGACATTCACATAGAAGCACAGCAACTACAGCTAAAATACCAATTACCCGCCAGTGCAGTTAGCCGCATTCAGCAATTGCTTGCCCCCCCCATTGATGCACGTGCTTTAGTACAATACCAAGAAAAATTAGCAACAACCCTAAGCCGACATAATACTGTTTGGCGCTTGTCGCTTGCCAATCTGTTACAACCCATGTTTGCACTTGCCCAACAACGCTCTACTGCCAGCAACGCGATAGAAGAAAATCGCTTAGCTATTTTTGTAGTCAATCACTACGTCAACCATTACCAACAATCCCCTACAGAACGACATTACTACCCTGCTTATTTATATCGCCGTACTGATATGGCACAGCACTTTATGTTATCCGCTTCATTATCTGCCATTGGTAATAGTCATTTAGCGCAAATCATTGGCCAAGAAAAAGAACTTAATGATGCCAAAAAAGGTAATGGCTTTAGCTTTATTGATCTTGCGGCTGATAGAGCTGGGGTTTACTTTGGCAAATATGCGACAGCAAGCCCTGAACAAGCACTAAAAACTCAAGAAAAAATGGCTAACATTAAAAACTATCAAGCCTTTATGCCACGGGTAAGCGACTTACCCGAAAGGTTGAGAATTGATGCCTTTGCGGCACGCTATCAGTCTATTTACAGTCCTGAATATCAAAAAATGCTTAAAGATATTGATCAGCGCATTACCAACAGTGCAATTTATCACTAGGTGGTAAAATAACCTAAAAATTTATTAGTAAGTCTTGTAACCCTACAGCCCAAATAAACCATGCCCTATATCTGCCCTATTTGCCAAAACCCACTCATGCAACACCAGCCATCTAAAGGCTATTACTGTACTAAAAAACATCATTTTGATATGGCCAAAGAAGGCTACTTAAACTTATTACCCGCACAACATAAGAAATCCAAAGAGCCAGGCGATAGTCGTGCCATGATGCGAGCGCGGCGCAACTTTCTTGAGGCTGGATTTTACCAAGATATGGCTAAAGCGGTTACTGTCATGATTGATCAACACAGAACTACTGATACTATGACTCATATTTTAGATATGGGCTGTGGTGAAGGTTATTACAGCCGTCAAATTGAAATACATTCTGCAAATAGTGAACAGTTAGATCTGCACGGTATCGACATTGCTAAAAATGCCATTTTAGCTGCTGCAAAAAAACAAGCTAATGCTCGCTTTATCGTTGCCAGTAGCAAGCGCATGCCTTATACCGATCATTACTTTGACCTGCTATTAAGAGTTTACGCACCTTCGAATGATGCAGAAATTCAGCGCCTGTTAAAACTAGAAGGATTACTCTTAATTGTCACGCCAGGTCCGCGACATTTGTGGCAATTAAGAGAATTTATCTATAAGGATGTGAAAGCGCATAATACCGATATCGCTCTACCTGAAAACTTCAGAAAAATCGACAGCCAACAAATTAGCTATACAATTCAACCCGACCAAAATCAACGCATGGCATTATTACAAATGACACCTTTCGCTTGGCGTGCTACTACCGAGATGCAAGCTATGATTAAACAGGCGGATGCTTTAGAAATAGAAGTAGATTTTGTGTTGACCTTAGCTAGAAAAGATGACTAGTTCTGCATGCAATACTATCGTCGCGCTCAGTCGACGCTGACAAATGCTCACTGAAACATGAAGCAAATTTAATTAATTTCATTTGAGTTATTTGTTTTTCCAGCATGAGAATAATATGATATTTCTCCTTTTTGGTTACACAACCACACCTCTTTAGCACCTTGGTTGAGATATAGTTGAATTTTTTCATTCATTTCCGCCTGTGAATTAGACGGACTAATTATTTCAACACATATTTCAGGTGCAATATTATAAGGTGTTTTATCTCCATGTTTATATATAAATTCATCAGATGCCCATGCAACATCTGCCACCTTGACACCTTCAGGTGTTTTTATAGAGCATTCAATAATTATTTTTCCAGACTGTTTGCCAGTATCTATTATCTTAGCAACTTCATATTGACGAATTCCATGATTATTACTCGCGGGACTCATAAGAATCTTACCCCACTTATTCAATTCGATTTTAAAGGGTAAGTCTTGTAAAAATGGATTATCTATAACTTGTTGCCACTCCATAATTAGTTCCTATTACAAAATTTAAGATACAATTTTACTTTGTCCAAAAAAATTTTTCAATTATCTTATTAAGTTGTTAATTTGCAATATGTTTTGATGTTTATATTACGACTTATAGACATAATAGATCGAATAAACCACATTCTCTCAGACATAAAAAAAGGGCGATATAATCGCCCTTTTTTATAGATTATCTAATTAAAGCTTACTCTCTAATAGAAACCCGAGTACCTTCTCGAATACCTTCAATCACAGCAGCATAATCAGCTTGACCTAATGCTTTTGCAATATTGGCTTGCGCTAACTTAGCCTTTTCTTGGTCTTCCATAGCACCACCTTCAGCAACACTTATTAAATTTACTATTGTTTGTCCGCCTTGTGGCAAATCTACAATAACAACTGTTGGCTTACCAACAAGTGGTTTAGCCGCTTTAAATACTGCTTGATTAACTTGCCATGCAAGCTTACCACCCTCACGCGTTAAACCTTCTGCCTTCTCAACGTTTAAACCTTGCTCTTTCGCAACGTCAGCCATTGCTTGTCCAGCAAGTAATTTTTGCTTAATAGCTTCAGTCACTTGCTTAGCATTATCCTTTGCTTGCTGCACTCGAATTGATACGACAATCTCGCCCTTAACAGCGTCTAGCGGCTTGATTTCGGCAGGCTGGTGCTCTAGCATCCGCAACACTAATACACGCTCCTCACCAATCTCTACAGGCTCACTATTATTGCCTTGTAATACAGACTCAGAAAAAGCCATATTCCTGATTGCTTCTTCACTGGCAATATCATCGCCCGCAGTACGTGTAAATAATGTTGTTTGCTTAATCTGTAAACCTAAGTCATCAGAAACAACTGCTAAGCTATCTGAATTTTCAAAGCTTACTTCAGTAAGTGCCTCACTCAACTCATAAAAAGTAGTTTCTGCTGCTGCCTTTTTCACCGACTGTTCAACGTCTACAGCAACCTCACTATAAGGATTGGTAGCAGCAGGAGCGAGTTCGGTCACCGTAATCAAATGATAACCAAAGGCCGACTGCACTGGCGCAGAAACTCCTCCTAAAGCCAACTGCGATGCAGCATCTTCAAAAGCGGCTTCCATAACCCCCACCTCAAATAAACCTAAATCACCCCCATTCTTAGCCGTCAAAGTATCATCCGATAATTCTTCGGCAAGCTTGGCAAAAGACTCTTGCTCTAAGCGCTTAACCGCTGCTTCTGCTTTAACTAAAGCTTGTTCTTCTGTTGTGTCTTTAGTTTTGGCAAAAAGTATATGACTTATTTTGCGACGCTCTTTAACTGAGTACAACTCAATATTATCTTCATAATAAGTCTGCAATTGATCTGCCGAAGGTGCAACATCAGCCATTAAGTTAGTTAAAGACAATTCTACGTATTCAACCGACACTTGCTCAGCTGTTTGATAGTCACTAGCATGCTGTTGATAAAAAGCATTAATTTCATCAGCACTTGGCTCCGTCGTAACTGGCTCTATTTTAACCGTAACATATTCAATATTACGTGTTTGGTTTTGAATCTTAAAAAAGCGCTGCATATCTTGTTCTGATATAAAGCTAGTTTCTGTTACCGCCTTTTGGTACTGCTCCATGACTAAGGCTTTGCGGATCCTATGTGCAAATTGTGCAGAACTCATACCTTGATTTGCAAGCAAGGTCTCATATTGCTGCTTATCAAATTTACCATCACGCTGAAAATACTGTAAGGATGCAATAAATTGACGTGCACGCTCATCAGTTATAACTAATTTTTCGCTGGTCACATGCTGTAATAAAAGTTCATCACGAATGAGTTTTTCGGTTGCTTGCTTCTGCAAAATTTCTTCAGGGATTTGCATATCTGCATATTGCTGTTTAAATTGGGCATAGGCTTGATTGACTTCACGCTGCCCAAACTCCTTATCCCCAACAATAACAACCGCTCTTTCTGAGCCGCCATCCGTATAATTCTGTAAGCCCCATAATGCAAAAGGAACACATATTAATATCAAAATTACCCAAGCAAAAGTACCTTGTGTTTTTTCTCTTATTTTTGTCAACATATGACTAGCCTTAATCAATTGATAATTTAACTGTTTGGTACTTAATATAAGTACCCTTGGAAGAATAATTCAGTCTCTTCCATTCCCTACAAATATGGGCTTGTTTAAATTAGGATCGAGAATTTATAAACCTCCCCCCCCCCACCCGAGGGCCAACTTTTAATCCAAAAAAAAACCCG
>CAZXJK010000085.1:0-9769 GCA_964640895.1 uncultured Methylomonas sp. | reverse complement strand
GGTATCGACCAATGTACGAAAATCTTGAAACAGCTAAAAATAAGGACAAGCTAAAAAGGATAGTTGTTGATCCGGTATCTCGTGTAGAAGGCCACGGTAAGGTCACCTTAGGGAGCTGGAAATAAATAATCGTCCGATATTGGGTAGGATTTTTGTTTGTCTTTGGTGGTGTCGTAACGGGCGCGTAGCAAGCTACGTAACTGTTACGACACCGCCAAAGACGGACAAAAAGACCAACAAGATTGGATGATTATTTTTTTCCATCTCCCTTATTGCTTGATGAAAATAACAAAGTACAACAAGCCCGACTACATATTGTTGAATTTCGAGGCTTTGAAAAATTTATTCAAGACCGCCCCTATTGGGAACTTCCTGCTCTAGTACAACACCTATGTGGTATTTGCCCGGTTAGTCATCATTTAGCTGCTGCCAACTAAAGCTGATGGTGCACTAGAACTTTATCTACGCAATAAAAAATCTTATTCAATCTTGTAATATCAAACTCCACACTTAACTATCAACAACCATCTTATCGCCAAAACCAGCCTGCCAATCTTGCGTAAACTGATCAACAGCGAGTTGCACTGCTGGGTGTGCCATCATTTGCTCGGCAATTTCTACCGGAACAGTAATTGAGGCAACGCCTAATTGTAAAATATCCATGACTTGTAGCGTATTTTTAAAACTTGCCGGCAATAATTTGGCCGCAAAGCCATGCCTTACCAATAAAGCTTGAATATCCGCCACTACCCCAATTCCATCCACACCCATGGCATCTATTCGATTAACATAAGGCGCTAAATAATCAGCACCGCATAAAGCGGCTAAAAACCCCTGCTGAGCAGTATAAATAGCGGTTGCCAATACCATAATGCCTTCTGCCTTCATCAGCTTGATAGCAGCCAAACCAACTTGAGTAGCGGGCACTTTTACCACAATATCATAAGGCAAGGCATCCAGTTGTAGTGCTTCCGCCAGCATAGCGTCTGCCGTTTGACTGACTACTTGTACATGAAAGCGCGCCCGCCCACCCAACGCCGTACTTATATCAGGCAATACCGTACTAATTCCCAAGCCCGATTTCGCCAAAATTGAAGGATTAGTAGTGACCCCAAAAATAGGTATCGATTTATTTAACTCGGCAACTTTCTCAGCATCAGCCGTATCCAGATAAAATTCAAACATTTTATTTTTCCTTAGTCATTTATAACAAAGTTGAGTAAAACTATACTTCTGCCTGCGCTTGAATAGCTGTCATCACCACAGTATTAACAATATCCGTTACCGTACAGCCTCGGCTTAGATCATTAACCGGCTTATTAAGGCCTTGCAAAATAGGACCAATAGCAACTGCCCCAGAAGAGCGCTGTACCGCTTTATAAGTATTATTACCCGTATTTAGGTCAGGAAAAATAAAGACATTCGCCTGCCCCGCCACCTCACTGTTCGGTAACTTGGTTTTAGCAACCTCACTATCCACGGCGGCATCGTATTGCATTGGCCCTTCCAGTTTTAGTTCAGGGTGTGCCTGTTTAGCAATCTGCACAGCCTGACGTACTTTATCAACTGCTTCCCCTTTACCAGAATCGCCCGTTGAATAAGACAGCATGGCGATGCGTGGGGAAATATTAAACATGGCGGCCGTTTGCGCAGCACTAATCGCAATATCCGCTAATTGTTCTGCGTTAGGTTCAGGGTTCACCGCACAATCTCCATACACCAAAACCCGATCTTCCAAACACATAAAAAAGACACTGGAAACAATCGCTGTACCAGGTTTGGTTTTAATAATCTGAAAAGCAGGCCGAATAGTATGTTGAGTAGTGTGCACAGCCCCAGACACCATGCCATCAGCATGATTTAAATGAATCATCATGGTGCCGAAATAGCTAACGTCCGACATAATGTCATACGCCATATCATAGGTAATGCCTTTCTCTTTACGCAGATTAAAATAGGCATCTGCATATAACTCACGTAATTCAGACTCTAAAGGATTAATAATACTCACATCGTCTAAATGCAACCCTAAACTAGTGATTTTTTGCTGAATAAGTTCCAGATCCCCTAAAAGAGTAATCGTCACCACGTTCCTTAATAATAGAATCTCGGCAGCGCGTAAGATTCGCTCTTCTTGACCTTCAGGCAAAACAATATGTTGAATATCTGCTTTGGCTCGCTGCATTTGCTCATATTCAAACATTAATGGCGTAACACGATCAGAGTGTTTTTCAGCCAAACGCTGACGCAATTCATCAAAGTCTAAATTACTCTCTACCAAACCAAGAGCGGTAGCAATTTTGCGCTCATCTTGCGAATAAAATTTAGCTCTGACTTCTTTAACCTGCATCGCAGTATTAAAGGTATCCTGTTCAACTGATAGTACCGCAAAAGGCTTATTTTCCAAGCCTTCCAGTAAAGTGTGTACTTGCTTACTGGTCTTGCCTTGCCCCGTTAATAACAAGCCAGCAATTTGTGGATAATGACTCGATGAATAGGCCATAAAACAAGCTAAGATAATATCGGCTCGATCACTAGGTGTGATAATTAAATCACCTTCCGCAATATGCTCCAAAAAATCCGGTACTTGCATCGCCGCAATTTTATACTGACAGACCTGCCTATTTAAGGTCTGCTGCTCACCCGATAAAATTTCTGCCCCCAGTTGACGCGCAATATTACCAACACTGGGTTTATATAGTGATGGTTCTTCAGGAATAATATAAACAGGAAAACTACTGCTAGGTTGGTGGCTAAAACGCGCGCGTAAAGTATCAACTTGACTACTGTCTACGCCATTAATAATACCCGCCAACAAATCACAATCAAATTCCAACAGAGCATGCTTAAGCCGGTTGACTGCATCAATAATTTGCAAGTCATTACGTCCCTGCCCCTGCACAACAGGCATAATCAAGCAGCCTAAATTATTTGCGACTTCAGCATTAAAATCAAATTCAAAAATAGAATCATCGCCAGTATAATCCGGCCCCACACAAAGTACCTGCTCACACTGTTCAGTTAGCAAACGGTATTTGGTTAAAATTCGCTTTAATAATTCCTGATAACGACCTTGATCAATCAACTCTTGTGCTTGCTCTAATTGACAGCCATACATGGATTCATAAGGTAACTCAATTTGATAACGATGCCTGATCAACTGAATTAACTGATCTTTTTCTTCAGAAGTATGAATAATCGGCCTAAAAAAACCAGTTTTGCCTGCGTAACCCACTAACATGTCCATCATTGCTAGCATGACAATAGATTTGCCACTTCCCTGCTCGGCTCCCGTTACATAAATATTTTGTTTACTCATAATACCGTTAAAAATAACTCCATCATTTATAATTTATTTAGCATATCCTAATTTAACAACATACTAACATTTTAGTTTTATATCCATAATAAAAGCTTTAGGAACGTGCAGGGAATAACATCCTGAAATTATTGTATAAAAGTGATACACATCACACTTTATACGCATTATTCCATAGGTTTAGTATAGGTATAATACCTCACACAAGGTATAGTTAAATTTTGTAATATTCACTTAATTACCATGTCTATTTTAAATATTTCTGAATTAACTATCTTGCTGGTTGAGCCTTCGACAACTCAATTAAAAGTTATTATCAAACTTAGGCACCTGGAAATAAATAATCATCCATCTTTACTGGTTTTTTTGTCCGTCATCAGTACTGTAGCAATAGTTACGTAGCCTGCTATGCGCCTATTGCTACAGCACTAATGACAAACAAAAATCCTACCCAAATATTGGATGCCTATTTATTTCCAAGTGCCTTATGGTCACCAGTGAAGAAAATGAGATACGCCTGAATAATGTCCAACAATCTGGGGTTTCTGCCATTTGTGACAAGCCTTTTGAGCCACAAACTGTCAAAGAAATGCTCTATAGAGTAATGGAATAAAGCGGGCAAAAAACACCGCCCTAAAGCCTAATTATATTTATTTATCTGGAGATAAATCCATGAACATTAAAAATATAAAGTATTAGCAGTTGCGCAAGTCAAATCTCACAAGCCTCGGCAGAAGTCAGCAATGCCTCACAAGCCTTAAGCCAAAGCACCTGCGAACAAGCCGCCAGCATTGAACAAACCAGTGCCTCTTTAGAACAATTAACTAGCTCTGTTGAACTTAATCATGAGAATGCCAGCGCCACTGAAAAAGTGGCCTTAACCGCTGCAGAATCAGCCAAAGATGGTGGTAAGGCTGTGCAAGAAACGGTTATCGCCATGCAACAAATTGCAGCAAAAATAAGCGTGATTGAAGATATTGCCTACCAAACTAACTTGCTATCACTGAATGCCTCTATTGAAGCGGCTAGAGCGGGTAGTCATGGCGCAGGATTTTCAGTGGTAGCCACCGAAGTACGTAAACTAGCTGTTCGTAGCCAAGATACTGCAACAGAAATTAGTAGCTTAGCGGAAAATAGTGTCGCCATTGCCCAAAAAGCAGGCGTATTATTAGATGATATAGTCCCGAGCATTCAAAAAACGGCAGACTTAGTAGAAGAGATTGCAGCGGCATCAGATGAGCAAACGATAGGTTTAAGGCAAATTAACGAAGCGATCACGCAGTTAGATGGTGTAACCCAACAAAATGCGGCTGCATCAGAACAATTAGCAGCGACAGCTGAAGAATTAAATACCGAGAGCCAATCGTTAATGGCACAGATTAGTTTTTTTAAGATTCATTAATTAGATAATAGCGGAGAGATTTTGATGAACAAATTTATTTGGCAAGACTCATACAATATTGGCAATAGCACCATTGACAGTCAGCATAAATACTTATTTGAACTCGCGAATAAAGTGGTGGCAGCCACAAGCAAAGATCAAATATCCGAATGTTTAATGCTCTTATATCAATATACTCGCAAGCATTTTCAGGCCGAAGGGGCGGTTATGAAAAGGCATAACTATCCCGAATATAACTCTCATGTTTATTTACATAATAAAATGCTGGATAAACTAATTAAAATTAGCGATAGCCTTAATACTTCCGAATGGGATAAGTCTATGATTGATAGCTTTATGCAGGAATGGCTACTGGTACATATTTTAGAAAAAGATATGCCCTTAGGTGCCTATATAGAAACTAAATAAAGCTGGTAGATGGACACGGATTGTTATAAACACTCCAAAATATAATTACCTCTGACTTGAGTCTCAGGCACCTTATCGTCAAACCAAAATGAAACCGAGTATTCAAAACCAATATTATGCATATAATTATATAAGGCTTTTTTCAAACCCTGCCCTAGCATTTCATGGTCTGTACTAACCGAATCAATATAATCTATATCATTTTCTGCAAATAATACATTTTCATTAGCGATTAACTCAATGCCATAGTTTTCAGGATTAAGCCCTACCGGACTGTGAATAGTCGCCGCAAAACGATGCCAATAAGCAGAATGTATACAACCATTTAACATCAACTGCCGGACATATTCCAAAGCATCAATAGTTTCTTGGGTGGTTTGACTAGGAAAACCATACATTAAATAGGCATGTACCAATACTCCGGCATCCGTAAATGCTTTGGTGATTTTAGCAACTTGCGCCACACTTACTCCTTTTTGCATTAATGCCAACAGCCGATCGGAGGCCACTTCCAAGCCACCACTGATGGCAATACAACCCGAGTCTGCCAGCAATTGACATTTTTCTGCCGTAAAGGTTTTTTCAAAACGAATATTGCCCCACCAAGTAATGACAATATTTTGTTCTAATAATTTGTTGGCCAAGGCAAATAACGCTTTCGGCGGTGCTGCTTCATCAACAAAATGAAAGCCAGTTTGTCCTGTTTCCGCAATCAAAGCTTTAATTCGAGTAATCGTTATATCAACGCCAGCATCATTATATTGGCCAATATAGTCTAAACTAATGTCACAAAAACTGCATTTTGCCCAATAACAGCCGTGCGCAATGGTAATTTTATTCCAACGACCATCACTCCAAATGCGGTGCATCGGGTTAAGCATTTCACATAAAGACAAGTATTTATCGATTGGCAAGCCTGTATAACAAGGCGTACCAACCTCTTTTTGGGCTATGTCATGCAATTCTATAGAGGTATTAAACTGCACTGCACCTAACTCTAAAGTATAGGTTCTAAATAGCTGTTTATGCTGCCCTTGCAAGTTTTCTAATAACGTTAATAAAGGACGCTCGCCATCATCCAAGCAAATATAATCCACAAACTCAAAAATACGCGGCTCTTTTAAGGCACGTAGCTCAGTATTAATAAAGCCACCACCCAGTACAACTTTAACCGCAGGTGCATACTGCTTACAATATTTTGCCGCTTGTAACGCACCCAGCATATTCCCTGGAAAAGGCACACTGATACCTATTACATCAGGAGACTCTTCCTGTATATATTGCTTAACCAAATCTGCAATAATATTTTCGGTATAACTTGGTTCTAGCCTATGTAATGCCGCATATAAATCATCAAACTGTGGGTTTGAAGCAGCTAGGCGTTCCGCATAGCGTGAAATAGCAAAGTATGGGTCGACACCGTCTTTAATAACCAATGCAAGATCATTAATAAATAAAGTAGCCAAATACTTTGCTTTATCTTGTACCCCTAAATTACCAAAGGCACGTTCCAACACTCCATTGTGCATTGCTTCCATTTTCTCAAGTGCATCAAATTGCGACCCTTCCGGTAAAAATCGGCGTGATGCAATACGTAAGGCTAAGCTAGGGTCTTTGCCTTGTAAAAATCGAATAACTACATCAATACATTGATAATAGGCAGCATAATTAGCTAAAAAATTATAGATACTATCGGGAAGTTCATCATCGTCAAAGTCAGCAAAATTATCCTCGATTTGATCAAATAATTGCTCCAAGCCCGATCTAGATAAAATATTTAACAATAACTCTATCGCCAAGTCACGTTGCGCAACTTGATAATTTTGCTGCTTTAGAAAGCCGGTTAGATACGCCGTGGCAGGATATGGCGTATTAAGCTGAGTCATCGGAGGGGTAATTAATAAAACTTTCATGGTAAATTTTCTTTTCAAACAAACGGGGCGCAGTACTTTAGCCTGCTCATATTAACTTAGGAATGAGAATTCAATAAACGCCCTGTTTTGTTGATACTCATTAGAAGTTTAGCCATTTTATTAGCTGCTAAAATCTACACATCAGTATCAGCATTATTACTCAAAAATTCCAACATATCTTCATTTTGTACACGCAAATAAATCTCTGCCACTGACAGCGTTAAACCAATTGATGCAAAAGTAAGCTCATCACCCAAAAAATAGTGCTTGGATTGCCAACCTTCTGATCGACGTATGACCTCAATATCGACAAAATCTTGCTCGATCAAAATATATTCCTGCAAACTCGCAATATTAAGATAAGCTGTTCGTTTGATTGTTTGGTCAGTACGGCGTGTTGATTTGGATAACACCTCAACAATGATAACAGGGGATTGTGTGTAATATGGCTGCGACTCGTCAAAATGACAATCTACCATGACATCAGGATAGAAAAAATTTGCAGCGACTTTAACTTTCATATCAGAACCAAAAGGTTCGCAGGGTAAACTTTTTAGATGCTGCCTAAGTTCTGCATAAATATTCCCTGCAATACGCTCGTGATTAGCACTCGCGCCAGCCATTGCATAAATATCACCCTCAATCAGCTCATGCTTTGTTGCTCTGCTGAGTTCATCTTGTAAATATTGATCTACAGTCGTGAAGTTGTTTTTTAAAACGGATGACATAATTTTTCCAAAAAGTAACTATGTTGCAGAAAATATTACCATAACACTCTCTCCAGCCCAGCAAAAGAAAATGACTACAAAGTACTCTACTACATAATAAGCCTAAAGTTATCCACAATTATACATTCTCACGATCATTAAGCTTGCTAAGATAAGTTGTAGTCATTTTAAAAATAATAGGACTTAATAAAGCCAAAGCAATCAAATTCGGAATAGCCATTAAGCCATTTAAAATATCAGCAACCAACCACACTAAAGTAATCTTGCTCATTGCACCTACTGGAATCGCACATAGCCACAACAGACGGTACGGCCAAATAATTTTAGTCCCAAATAAATACTCTGCGCAACGCTCGCCATAATAACTCCAACCTAAAATGGTAGTAAATGCAAAAATGACTAAACCAAAGACCACCACATAGCTGCCGATACCTGGCAAGCTCGCTTCAAATGCCAAAGTAGATAAAGCGGCACCATTGACACCACTAGACCAAGCTCCGCTGAGGATAATGACCAAGGCCGTCATGGTACACACTAAAATCGTATCAATAAAGGTACCTAACATAGCTACCATGCCTTGCTGTACAGGATCATTGGTTTTAGCTGCTGCATGCGCAATCGGCGCACTACCCAAGCCTGCTTCATTAGAAAAGATACCGCGCGCGACCCCAAAGCGAATAGCCAGCCAAACCGTTGCGCCAGTAAAGCCGCCAACTGCAGCAGTCTCAGAAAAGGCACTGCTAACAATCAATGTTAAAGCTTGTGGAATTTCCTGAAAATGACTACCGATCACGTATAAAGCACATACTATATAAGCAATTGCCATAATAGGTACCAAACCTGCTGCTACTTCAGCAATACGCCCAATGCCCCCAAAAATGACCACTGCCGTGACACAGGTTAAGGCAATAGCAGTGTAGGTGTTTGGAACTTGAAATAAACTGCTCACCGCATCAGCAACTGAATTAGCTTGCACCATATTGCCAATACCAAAAGCTGCCACGGCACCAAAAAAAGCAAAGGCTCCAGCAAGCCATTGCCATTTGCTGCCTAGACCATTTTTAATGTAATACATTGGTCCACCAACATGCAGACCTTTGGCATCGGTTTCCCGATATTTAACCGCTAAAACGGCCTCTGCATATTTGGTTGCCATACCAAACAAGGCTGTTAACCACATCCAAAATACGGCTCCAGGACCTCCTAACGCAATCGCTGTTGCAACGCCTGCAATATTACCTGTCCCGATAGTCGCAGATAAAGCCGTCATCAGGGCTTGAAACGGGGTAATATCTCCTTCTTTATTAGAGCTACGTCCTTGCCATAATATGGCAATCGCCATGCCTATTTTTCGCCAAGTGAAAAACTTTAAGCCCAAAGTTAAATAAATGCCAATGCCTAATAATAACATCAGCATGACTGGCCCCCAGACCATAGCACTAACAGTATTTAACAATTCTTCTAATGTTTTCATGACCACCTACCTATTTAATACGAGCAAAGCTTGTATCGTTAAAAAACATACAGAAATGCATGGTTATTTAAAGGTAGTATATGAATATTTGCTAAGACCACCAAATGAAATGCCAATATTAGCGGCAAAATTTTAATTGTCTACCACTGATAAGCTAACGTGACATAGTAATTACGTCCTGCCAAAGGAATACGACTTTGCACCGCCAAATCCTGATTGCCCATAACGCGGTTATAACCACCTAAGTGATTATAGTTGGTTGAATCCAATACATTCTCAATACCCGTGCCGATAACAAAACCATCAAACGCTTGATAGTTAGCTCGAAGATTCATGATTTCATAACCAGGCGTGGCTTGTTCATCATTGTAGGCAGCCACTTTATTCTGTGCCGCATAATAGATACCTTCAATAGAAGCCATAAAATCAGAATGCTCAAAGGTTAATTGGGTACGTCCATTTAACGGTGCAATCCGATATAAATTGCCTTGCGGGCCATCTAGGCGCTCGCCATCAACATAGTTC
>CAZXJK010000084.1:0-9864 GCA_964640895.1 uncultured Methylomonas sp. | reverse complement strand
ATTGTCTCCAAAATTTTTATAATTATGATTGTACCTACTTAAAGTACGTTTATTTTATATCATGGCTAAGTTTTAGATGCAATAGCTAAACTGAAATTTTTTGGTTTTTAATGCGGCTAGGTAGGGCTGTTATCTGGAATGGCTGCATTTTTAGTGCGGCTGTGTGGGGAAATATTTGAAAAAACTTCGATCCTTTTTTAATGATATGTACACATGTCATTAAAAAAGGATCGAAGTTTTTGTGTTTTGTTTTGCGTTGATATTTGCTTTTATCTTTGAATATTAGCGCCTTGTTAAAATAATGGGCATGTTTAGCGACCAAGTTTTTTGTAGTAGTTGCGCTATTTTTTGCTGTTTTTTTGCGTTTTTTCATCAGTAGGCTCCTTAATGATTGTGAATAAAAAATTTCTTTTTGTGCAAAACTCCTGTGAACAAATTAAAATACTACTTTGTTCAATTTTAAGATAAGTCAGTGAAATTTTCAAAAGAATTTGATGTTATTATTGTTGGTGGTGGGCATGCGGGTACTGAGGCTGCTTTAGCGGCCGCGCGTATGGGCGCTAAAACCTTGTTATTGACTCAAAGTATTGATGCTTTAGGGCAAATGAGTTGTAATCCTGCTATAGGAGGGATAGGTAAGGGGCATTTGGTTAAAGAAGTTGATGCGCTTGGGGGTATTATGGCGCGGGCTATTGATCATGCTGGTATTCATTTTCGTACTTTAAATGCCAGTAAAGGTCCTGCGGTACGAGCGACCCGTGGGCAGGCTGACCGTGAATTATATAGGCAATTCATAAGAAGTGCCTTGGAAGAGCAGCAGAACCTGATGTTGTTTCAACAGATGGTGGCTGATTTATGGGTTGAAGGTGAGGCTGTTGTTGGTGTTAAAACTCAGATGGGTTTGAGCTTTAGGGCTAAAGCTGTGGTTTTGACGGTAGGGACTTTTTTGGGCGGGAAAATTCATATTGGCTTAGAGAGTTATGCTGGCGGGAGGGCGGGAGATGCTGCGTCGATTGCATTGGCTGATAGGTTGCGTGAATTGCCCTTCCGAGTTGAGCGATTAAAGACGGGCACTCCTCCTCGTATTGATGGGCGAACTATTGATTTTTCATTATTAGAGCAACAACATGGTGATGACCCTGTGCCTGTTTTTTCTTTTATGGGTAATGCAAGTCAGCACCCACGACAAGTGCCGTGCTATATCACGCGTACAAATGAGCGTACCCATGATATCATCCGTGCTGGCTTGGATCGTTCGCCTATGTATGCGGGCGAAATTGATGGTGTTGGGCCGCGCTATTGTCCTTCAATAGAGGATAAAGTAGTGCGTTTTGCGGAGCGGACATCGCATCAGATATTTATTGAGCCAGAAGGCCTGCATACGCATGAGTATTATCCGAATGGCATTTCAACCAGCTTGCCTTTTGATGTGCAATATGATTTTGTACGCACTATGGTAGGATTTGAGCGGGCGGAGATAGTACGGCCAGGGTATGCGATTGAGTATGATTTTTTTGACCCTAGAGATTTAAAGGTGTCGTTAGAAACCAAATATATGCCGGGCTTGTTTTTTGCAGGGCAAATTAATGGCACCACAGGTTATGAAGAAGCAGCAGCACAAGGATTAATTGCTGGTTTAAATGCCGCGCGGCAAGTGCAAGAAAAAGCAAGTTGGTGTCCTGCGCGCGATGAAGCCTATATTGGTGTTATGATTGACGACCTTGTTGTCAAAGGCACTAAAGAGCCATACCGTATGTTTACCAGTCGAGCTGAATATCGCTTGTTGTTGCGCGAAGATAATGCTGATTTGCGTTTGACAGAAATAGGACGAGATTTGCAGTTAGTGGGAGATGCGCAATGGCAAAATTTTAATGAGAAGCGTAATGCCATCAGCAAATTACAAAATGAATTAACTCGGAAATGGGTGAGAAAAGATAGCTCTGAGGCGCAGCAGGTGTCCGAGATTTGGGGGAAACCATTAACTAAGGAAGCTAATTTGATGGAATTGTTGCGTCGTCCCGAGATTGATATAGTAAAGTTAATGGTTTTTGCAGATAGGCAAGAGGGTTCGTTGCAGGTATTGCAGCAGGTTGAGGTGCAGGCGAAATATGCAGGTTATATTGAGCGGCAGCAGCAGGATATTGAGAAATCCAAACGCTATAACCATTTGCAAATACCGGAGGATTTTGATTTTAGTTTGGTTAAAGGCTTGTCTAACGAAGTGCGTGAAAAATTAACTAAGCAGCGTCCTGAGACTTTAGGCTTGGCTTCCAGAATGCCGGGGATGACCCCCGCAGCGGTTTCCTTATTATTAATATATATGAAAAAGAAAAATGGATAAAAGTCGTGCGGTACTCCTCGAAGGGGTGGCTGAATTAGGTGTGGAGGCAACAAATCAGCAAATTGACTTGTTGTTGGCTTTTGTGCAGTTAATAGCAAAATGGAATAAAGCCTATAACCTTTCCGCAATTCGTGAGCAAGAAGATATGTTGCGTTTGCATATTCTAGATAGTTTGGCTGTATTGCCTTATGTGGTGGGGGAGAAAATTATCGATGTAGGCACTGGGGCTGGTTTGCCAGGAATTCCTTTGGCTATTTTTATGCCCAGTGTACAATTTACTTTATTGGACAGTAACTCAAAAAAAACGCGTTTTGTGCAGCAAAGCATCATGGAGTTAGGTTTAAAGAATGTCGAAATAGTGCATGGTCGGGTGGAGGCGTTAGGGCGAGTTGCAGAATATGATGTAGTAATCAGTCGTGCATTTACAAGTTTGCATGACATGATGGGGTTGACTGAATATTTATTACAGCCACAAGGTATGTTGCTGGCAATGAAAGGGCAGGTGCCCAAATTAGAATTAGAGAAAATTGGTAGAACATATTCGGTGGAGTCGATTGCAGTGCCTGGCGTGGATGCCGCAAGGTGCCTGGTGCGGGTAAATAAAACATGAGTAAAATAATTGCAGTAACTAATCAAAAAGGGGGCGTAGGTAAAACTACGACCAGTGTCAATTTGGCTGCTTGTTTAGCGGCTGCCAAGCGTAAAGTATTGCTAATTGATTTGGATCCGCAAGGTAATGCTGCAATGGGTTGCGGAGTTAATAAATCCAGTGTGCTATATTCTAGCTGTGATTTGTTGATAGAAGATGTGCCGATCACAGAGATGATTGTATCTGTGCCTGAGATTGGCTTTGATGTGATTGCGGGTAATGCTGATTTAACAGTGGCAGAAGTGCAATTAATGAAAATGACGCAGCGTGAGCGGCGGCTGGCTAATGCTCTGCAGCAAGTGCATGGGCAGTACGACTATATTTTAATTGATTGCCCGCCCTCTTTGAATATGTTGACTCTTAATGCAATGGTTGCTGCAGATAGTGTATTAGTGCCTATGCAGTGTGAATATTATGCGCTGGAGGGGTTGTCGGCTTTAATGGAGACACTACGCAATATTCAAGAAACAGCAAATACGACTTTATATTTGGAAGGAATATTGCGTACTATGTTTGATACCCGTAGTCGCTTAACTAAGGATGTGTCGGAGCAATTGGTTGAGTATTTTGGTAACAAAGTATTTAGAACCTGCATTCCAAGGAACGTAAGATTGGCAGAAGCGCCAAGTCATGGCATGCCAGTTTTGCAGTATGATAAAGGCTCGCGTGGAGCAGTGGCTTATATTGCCTTGGCTGGTGAATTAATCAGGAAAGAAAAGAAATAAGCTTATGGCTGAAAAGAAAAGGGGTTTGGGTAAAGGACTCGGTGCATTGATGGGTGATATGGGCATTAAGGAGCAAACTAAAAATACTTTGCAAACTTTGCCTGTGGAATACTTGCAGCGTGGCAGATATCAGCCAAGAAAGGATATTGATCCTGTGCGTTTGCAGGAGTTGGCAGATTCAATACGGATGCAAGGTATAGTACAGCCTCTTATAGTCAGGGAGGTGGGCTATAATCGCTATGAGATAGTGGCGGGAGAGCGTCGTTGGCGAGCAGGGCAGTTGGCAGGATTGGCAGAGGTGCCTGTTGTCATTAAAGATATTGATGATCGCACGGCGATTGCAATTGCTTTAATTGAAAATATTCAACGTGAAGATTTAAACCCGCTAGAGGAGTCGGAGGCATTTCAGCGCCTGTTAGAAGAGTTTGATCTGACCCACCAGCAAATTGCTGAGGCAGTAGGTAAATCAAGGACTACAATTACGAATACGTTGCGCCTGAATGATCTGGATGTTGCGGTGAAAAATTTTGTAGCAAAGCGACAATTAGGCATGGGGCATGCACGTGCTTTGTTAAGTTTGTCTGCTGACAGGCAAATTGCTTTGGCAAAAAAAGTGGTTGACGAAGGGTTGTCGGTGCGAGTAACTGAGAGATTAGTTAAGTTGGAGCAGCAAGGCAATAAAGGCGAGGCTGGAGAGCAAGTTGCTAATGAGCCGAATGTTGATAGAGATACGACGCGCTTACAAGAAGCTATGACTAGCTTTCTAGGGGCTAAAACCACAATAAAGCATAAGGTTAATGGGCAGGGTACGGTGGTTATAAACTATGGTAGTCTTGAAGAATTGGATGGGATTGTTACTCGGTTTGATATAAATAAAGGATTTTCAGAATAAAATTAGCTCACAAGGTAATGCAAAAAAGATTTGAGAATAATAAGGCGTAGAAGGTGTCGTGAGTGAGAAATGTTGCTGCCATATGTCCAATGGCAAGTTGAATATATAGTTGTTGTGACTAATCTAATTATCATACCAAATCCTTACTTGCTTAAATGTGCTCTGCTAGATATAATCCATATATTATTTGATCGGGTTTTTTGTGAGAAAAATACATAGGCTCTCAGTTGTAAACAAGGTTTTACTAGGGCAATCAGTTATTATAGTCGTTGTAATTGCTTGCTTTTTTGTGTTTGGTAATGAGTTAAGCGTTAAATCAGCCATTTATGGCGGCTTAGCAGCATTAATACCAAATTTTTATTTTGCGCAAAAAGTCAGTAAGCATAAAGGGCAAGAGGCAAGAAAAGTCGTAAAGTCTTTTTATACGGGTGAATCTGGGAAATTAATTATTACGGCAGCAATATTTGCAATGATTTTTCAGGATCCCAATATCGATGTTTTTGCAGTGTTGATTACCTATATGTCAGCATTAACAGTTTTTTGGTTTGCGTTATTAGTACGTATATATTAATTAGTTAAGAAAGCGAGGAAAAATGGCTACTGAAGCACATGCGGCGGAAGGCGCGACAGGATATATTGTTCACCATCTCACGCCGTTGTCAGTAGGCGAAGGTTTTTGGGCGTTACATTTAGACACATTATTTATTTCTGCGGTATTGGGTGTCTTATTTATTTGGTATTTTAAATCTGCAGCCGAAAAAGCAACAGTAGGTGTGCCAAGCACTGGACAAGCATTTGTCGAGATGATCATTGAATTTGTTGATCAACAAGTAAAAGATACTTTTCAGGGTAAGAGCCCGCTTATTGCACCACTCGCATTAACTATTTTTATTTGGGTATTCATGTGGAACTTCATGGATTTATTCCCTGTTGATATACTTCCTGCCGTAGCTGGCATGATGGGCATGGAATATATGCGTGTTGTTCCTAGTACTGATTTGAATGCAACGTTTGCACTCTCAATCAGTGTGTTTATTTTAATTCTCTTTTACAGCATAAAAATCAAAGGTGTATTGGGATTTGCAAAAGAAATGACCTGTACTCCTTTTGGTCCATGGATGATGCCATTCAACTTGCTATTAAAGGTAGTTGAAGAAATTGCAAAGCCTATTTCACTTGCACTGCGGTTATTCGGTAACCTATATGCGGGTGAACTAATTTTTATATTAATTGCCTTATTACCTTGGTATATACAACCAATTTTGAGTTTTCCTTGGGCAATTTTTCATATTTTGATTATTACACTTCAGGCGTTCATTTTTATGGTATTGACTATCGTATACCTAAGCATGGCACATGAAGATCACTAATAAGCTATAATAAATTCTTTTTTAAACTTTAATAAAACAATACTTTTGGAGGTATTATGGAACTTGCAGCGTTGATTGCTGATGTACAAGGTATGACTGCTATTGCAGTAGGTCTGGTTTTAGGTATGGGTGCGATGGGGACTGCGATAGGCTTTGGTCTATTGGGTGGTAAGTTCCTTGAAGGTGCTGCGCGTCAACCAGAAATGGTGCCTATGTTACAAGTTAAAATGTTTGTTGTTGCGGGTCTATTAGATGCGGTAACTATGATCGGTGTTGGTATGGCGTTATTCTTTACATTCGCTAATCCATTCCTATCGGCTGTTGAAGCGGTTGCAGGATAAGACATTCGTCAGTTATTTTAACAGCAACATGAGGAAGGCTAGTGAGTATTAATGCTACACTAATCGGTCAAATGATTACTTTTACACTTCTGGTATGGTTTACCATGAAGTATATTTGGCCACCACTAATTGAAGCTATTGAAGAACGTAAAGCAAAAATCGCCGAAGGATTGGCTGCAGCCGAAAAAGGTCAAGAAGAGATGGAGCTGGCAGCAAAAAAAGCTGCAGACGTTTTAAAAGAAGCTAAACAACAATCAGCTGATATTGTAAATCTTGCACAAAAACGTGCGAATGAGATCGTTGAAGAGTCAAAGGGCACTGCTAAGAAAGAGGGTGAACGGTTACTTGAAGCGGCTCAAGCGCAAATTGAACAAGAAATGCATAGAGCACAAGAAAAAATGCGTAAAGAAGTTTCAGCATTAGCTTTAAAAGCAGCTGGGCAAATTTTACAGCAAGAAATTGACAAAGCTAAGCACAAAGAGCTTATCAGCAAAGTATCTGAGCAATTAGGTCAAGCATAATGAGTGAACTATCAACTTTGGCAAGACCGTATGCTGAGGCCGTATTTAAAAGAGCAAAGGAAACTAACAATTCTCAGGAATGGTCTGATACTTTAGTTTTTTTATCTGCGATCATACAGGATAAGAGCTTGGCTGCAATTGTGCATAACCCGAGAGTGGGTCAGGATGAATTAACGCAATTATTGCTGGATATTTGTCAGGATCAAGTCACGGGGGAAGCTAATAATTTTCTAAAACTATTAATAGAAAATGGAAGATTAACACTAGCACCACAAATTGCGGAATTATTCGAGAATTATAAAGCTGAAGATGAAGGTTATGTCGATGTTGATGTTATAACGGCTTTTGCTTTAACCAAAGCAGAAGAAAAAAGCTTTGCGACATCACTAAAAAAGAAGCTTAATAAGATAGTAAATATCAGCGCGAGTGTTGATAAAAGCTTGATTGGTGGCTTTTTAGTAAAAGCAGGCGACACTGTGATTGACGGCTCTATCAGTGGTCAACTTCAACAACTAGCTAAAAGGATCTAACAGCTTAGACTGAGAAAAAATATGCAATTAAATCCATCTGAAATAAGTGATCTGATTAAGAAACGGATCGAAAATTTCGACGTCAATGTCGAAGCACATACAGAAGGTACCGTAGTCAGTGTGACTGACGGTATTGTAAGAGTTCATGGATTGTCTGAGGTCATGCAGGGTGAAATGCTTGAATTCCCTGGCGATTCTTACGGCATGGCCTTGAACCTTGAAAGAGATTCCGTGGGTGTGGTTATGCTGGGTGCATACCAACATATCACTGAAGGTGATACTGTTAAATGTACGGGTAAAATCTTAGAAGTACCTGTTGGTGAAGCCTTACTAGGACGTGTTGTAGATGCGTTAGGTAAGCCAATCGATGGTAAAGGTGAAATTGATACGAATCAATTTTCACCTGTTGAGAAAATTGCACCAGGTGTTATTGCCAGACAATCTGTTGATCAGCCAGTACAATTAGGCTTGAAATCAATTGATTCAATGATTCCGGTTGGTCGTGGTCAGCGTGAGTTAATTATTGGTGACCGCCAGACAGGTAAAACGGCGATTGCCATTGATGCGATCATTAACCAGAAAGGCACAGGTATTAAATGTATCTATGTAGCCATTGGTCAAAAACGTTCATCAATCGCTAACGTAGCACGTAAGCTTGAAGAGCATGGCGCAATGGATCATACCATTATCGTTGTGGCTTCGGCTTCTGAGTCTGCTGCACTACAATTCATTGCACCTTATACAGGTTGTTCAATGGGTGAGTTCTTTAGAGATAAAGGTGAAGATGCACTCATTATCTATGATGATTTGACTAAACAAGCCTGGGCTTATCGTCAAATGTCATTATTATTACGCCGCCCACCAGGTCGTGAAGCCTACCCTGGCGATGTTTTCTACATACACTCACGCTTATTAGAAAGAGCCTCGCGCATTAATGCGGCAGAGATAGAAAAGTTGACCGATGGTAAAGTAAAAGGCAAGACAGGATCATTAACAGCATTACCGATTATTGAAACGCAAGGAGGCGATGTTTCGGCATTCGTACCGACTAACGTTATTTCAATTACAGATGGACAAATATTCCTGGAGTCAGATTTATTTAACTCAGGTATTCGTCCGGCGGTCAATGCGGGTCTGTCAGTTTCTCGGGTTGGTGGCGCAGCACAAACGAAAATCATCAAGAAACTTGGTGGTGGTATTCGTCTTGACTTAGCTCAGTATCGTGAATTAGCCGCTTTTGCTCAATTTGCATCTGATTTGGATGAGAGTACGCGTAAGCAAATTGAACGTGGACAGCGTGTTACTGAATTGATGAAACAGGATCAGTATTCACCGATGTCTGTGGCACAAATGGCCGTTTCACTCTATGCAGCAAATGAAGGCTTTCTTGATGACCTAGAAGTCAATAAGGTGCGTGATTTTGAGGATGCACTTCAGTCGTACATGGGTTCTGAGCAATCTGACTTAATGGCGAAAATTAATGAGAAAGGCGATTTTAATGATGAAATAAAGCAGGGCATACAGTCTGCAATTGAAAGTTTCATTAAAACAAGTAGCTGGTAAAAGGGGCCGCAAATGGCTGTTGGTAAAGAAATACGTACGCAGATCTCAAGTATAAAAAATACTCAGAAGATCACGCGAGCAATGGAGATGGTTGCTGCGAGTAAAATGCGTAAAACAAAAGAGCGGATGGAGGCAACACGCCCCTACTCAAAAAAGATAAGCCAGATCATCAAACATCTGGCTCACGCTAACCCTGAGTACAAACATCCTTTTCTTGTTGAGCGTGAAGTAAAGCGAGTCGGCGTTATTGTTGTTAGTTCTGACAGGGGCTTATGTGGTGGTCTGAATTCAAACTTATTCAGAAAAACCCTTAGGCAATTTACCCAGTGGGATGGTGATAATATTGAGGTTGATGTTTGTACTATTGGTGGAAAAAGCGCAAGTTTTTTTGGCCGTTTAGATACAAATTTGGTTGGACAGACTGCTAAAATAGGTGATTCACCACATTTGCAGGATATTATTGGTGTTATTAAAATTATGCTGGATGCTTATCATACTGGCACAATTGATGAATTGTATATTATGTACAATGAATTTGTTAATACCATGACCCAGGCACCAACAGCTGATAAATTACTTCCTGTGGTGGCAACCGAGTTAGAAACTGATGAATTGAAAGGGTACTGGGATTATTTATATGAGCCTGATGCCAAAGAAGTTTTAGATAATTTACTGACTCGTTATATAGAATCCATCGTTTATCAAGGCTTAGTTGAAAATAATGCCTGTGAGCAAGCGGCCAGAATGGTTGCAATGAAAAGTGCTTCAGATAACGCAGGGGAGCTTATTGATGAATTGCAACTCGTTTATAACAAAGCAAGGCAGGCGGCAATTACTCAGGAAATTTCAGAAATTGTAGCGGGTGCTGCGGCGGTTTAGGCTTGCTTGTAAAGCAAAACAATATTTAAGAGGACGACACAATGAGTTCGGGT
>CAZXJK010000083.1:0-9907 GCA_964640895.1 uncultured Methylomonas sp. | reverse complement strand
GACAAAAAAACCAGTAAAGATGGATGATTATTTATTTCCAGGTGCCTAAGTATAGTGTCTATCACTGTTTTAGCAAAAAATACTTTAACCCATTGTACCTTATAAATTAAATGGTATATGCTCAGATTATGTTTGTTTTTGTAAAAAGTCCTTAGTTAAGTACAGAGCTGCTATGCTGCGAGCCTCTGTGCATTGCCCACTACTGACTAACTCAGCCAAGTTATCCAATTTCCATGGGATAACTTGCAGTGGCTCTGGCTCATCTCCAACGAGTACCTCTGGATAAAGCTCTTCAGCCAACATGATTTCAGTCATATGTTCCATATAACTTGGAGCAAGTGAAAAGGAACTTATTTGCCGTATTTTATTGGCGCCATAACCTACTTCTTCCTTTAATTCACGATTTGCTGCCTGTAAAAAACTCTCGTTATTATCAACTTTTCCTTTTGGTAAGCCTAGTTCATAACGATCAATTCCAGCTGAATACTCACGAATTAATAATACGGTATTCTCATCTAATAATGGGACAATCAATACGGCACCGTTACTACTATGCCCACGGACTAAACGTTCATATTGTCGTGTTGCTCCATTACTGAATACTAGATCCAAGGATTCAATTGCAAACAAGCGTGATCGAGCGACAATTTTTCTCTTAAGTATCTTCGGTTTATCTAACATTTTTGTTATGGTAGTGATAAGAAATGGGAACTCAATAATATAGTCCCTAAAAATATTTTATAGCTTAAACTATAGTCTTTGTTATGTTGAATTGGAACAAAATTAATACAGTTTTCCTAGATATGGATGGCACGTTACTTGATTTGAACTTTGATAATCATTTTTGGCTAGAGTTTGTGCCACAGCGTTATGCTGAATTCAACCAAATAACACTTGCTGATGCGAATGCAAAACTTATCCCATTATTCAAAAGCATGGAGGGCAAATTAGAGTGGTACTGTCTTGACTATTGGAGCGAACAATTAAATTTGGATATTGCAGGCTTGAAAGCCGAGATTGCAGGCCTAATTAAAGTATTGCCACATGTCAGTGAATTTTTAACAGCATTACAACGTGTCGATAAACAAGTATTTTTAGTTACTAATGCGCATACAGATAGTTTATCCTTAAAAATGGAAAAAACCTGTTTACAACCCTTTTTTGATGAAATTATTTGTGCGCATGATTTAGGCTTTGCCAAAGAGCAACAGCCATTTTGGCAAGCCTTACAAAAGCAATGTGACTGGGATAAACAATCGACGGTCATGATTGATGATAGTCTTGCCGTATTACGCGCGGCACAACGCTTTGGTATTAGTGAGTTAATCTCTATCAATAAACCTGACTCACAAAAAGCCAGTAAATCAATTAGAGAGTTTACTGCAATTACTGATTTTCGTGAACTGATGCCGATCGATTAATAATTAAATAGGGAGCGAGAATTCAATAGCCCACGATGGCAACCTGATTTAAATGGCTGCTGTTCTACTGCTATTCCCCCCCTAAGCACTTGCCCTAGGCTTAGCTCTTTTAGGGTATGGCTTACGAGGTGTTCTTGCTCTTGGTGCGGGGTTTTTTACTTCAGCCAATAAATCTGCTGTTATCCGCCCAACAGGCACTTTCTGCCCAATATAGTCTTCAATATCAGGCATGGAATAAGCATAGTCCTCACAGATAAAACTAATCGCTTCGCCTTCAGCGCCAAAGCGAGCAGTACGCCCAATCCGGTGCACATAATCTTCGGCATCTTGTGGTAAGTCATAATTAAAAACATGAGAGACATCTGGGATATGTAGACCTCGGGCAGCAACATCAGTCGCGATCATAATGGTTACTTTGCTTTCCTGAAAGTCTGCTAATAAACGTTGCCGCTTTTCTTGTGCAACATCCCCACTTAGTAACGCGGCTTTATATCCATTGGCAGCTAAATAATCTTCTAACTTTTCTGCACTACGTTTTGTATTGACAAAAATGATACATCTCTCAGGTTTTTGTGATGCCATCAGCCCAAGTAATAACGGTATTTTTTGATCATTTGCAGGACAAAATGCAGATTGCTTAATAGATGTTGAAGTCACCTCTTCACTTGCAATTTTAACCATAACTGGCTGGTGCATATGCTCATACGCTAGCTCAGATACTTTAAAAGATAATGTTGCAGAAAACAGTAAATTTAAGCGTTTTTCTGCACTAGGCATATGGTTCAATAAGTAGCGTATATCTTTGATAAAGCCCATATCAAACATTCTATCTGCCTCATCCAGCACCATCACCTGAATATAATTCAAGGAGAAAGCTTTCTGCCGATAAAAATCAATGATACGCCCAGGCGTTGCAATAATAATATCTATATTTGTTTGCACTGCTTTCAGCTGTTTCTGGTAATCAGTACCACCATAAATCAGAGCTAAATTAAAATTTAAGTGCTTGCCTAACTGTAGTGCATCTTTATGGATTTGAATAGCAAGTTCACGAGTAGGCGCAAGAATAATAGCCCGGGGATACTTTCTTTTTTCACTAGTATCATTCAAGAGTCGCTGAAAGGTTGCCAGTAGAAAGCTTGCGGTTTTGCCTGTCCCTGTTTGCGCTTGCCCTGCAACATCTCTATCTCTTAAAGCAATAGGTAAAGATTTATCTTGAATTGGCGTGCAATAATCAAAACCTGCCTCTTTTAGGCCGCGTAAAATTGGCCGCGAAAGTTCCAAATTAATGAAACGAGTCTCTGTTAAATGTGTTTTCTTCATCACTATAGAATACAGCAATAACCGCTTGTTTGCACTGTATTAGCAATAGGGTAAATAATTTATAATGTCTATATTTACGTAATATTTTTTAAGCTGAACAGCAAAAAATATTGACAAAATATGTTGATACAGCCATATTAGCGACTTGTTAATTAATTTGGAGAATAGCGTGAGTGACTCAGTCCTTCATGTAACGGATAGTAATTTTGACGAACTGGTTTTAAAATCAGATGTACCAGTATTAGTAGACTACTGGGCTGAGTGGTGTGGCCCTTGCAAAATGATTGCGCCTGTTTTGGATGAAATTGCCAAAGAATACACTGGAAAAATTACTGTTGCGAAGTTAAATATAGATGATAACCAAGCAACCCCTGCTCATTACGGAGTAAGAGGGATTCCAACACTAATGCTATTTAAAGATGGTGATGTTGAAGCAACTAAAGTAGGCGCGTTAACCAAGTCTCAACTTGCTCAATTCATCGACGACAATATTTAATTTAATTGCTAATACAACATACCTAACACCTGAATATACTATTTATATCTATCTAAAACTATAGATATATAAGCTAATAAATTTCTGGTATTCAACCTTCTGTATTAGTCAGACACCTTAATTTTTGTCTAGGAAGTAACATCATTATTTGTTACTTCCTGATTTTATGCGTATAATACCTGTCTGGTGCTCATTCCTATTGCGCCATCCATATCAAATAACTGCATCTTTTTATTTAAGCTACTTCTTTGAAATACTATAAAGTTGTCTTTCGACACCTAATAGCTAGCCCTTCTTTAAAACTTCTTTCGTATGAACCTTACCGAACTAAAACTAAAACCAATCACAGAAATCATCACGCTCGCTGAGCAACTTGGCATCGAAAATGTTTCCCGAACGAGGAAACAGGAAGTCATTTTTTCCATCTTGAAAAAACAAGCCAAAAGTGGCGAAGATATCTACGGCGATGGTGTCTTAGAAATATTACAGGATGGCTTTGGTTTTTTACGAACACCTGGCAGTTCCTACCTTGCTGGCCCTGACGACATCTATGTATCCCCTAGTCAAATTAGACGCTTTAGCCTGCGCACTGGCGATACCGTTAGCGGCAAAATAAGACCCCCAAAAGATAACGAACGCTATTTTGCGATGCTCAAAGTTGAAAGAATCAATTTTGAAGCTCCCGAAAATGCAAAACATAAAATTCTCTTCTCTAACCTCACTCCCTTATTCCCTACTAAACGTTTTAATATGGAATTGGGAAATGGTACTAGTGAAGATTTAACTGGGCGAGTTATTGACTTAATTGCCCCCATAGGTAAAGGCCAGCGTGCGCTTATCGTTTCACCTCCTAAAGCAGGTAAAACGATGATTTTGCAAAGTTTAGCACATGCCATTGCCGAAAATAATCCTGAGTGTTACATGATTGTATTACTCATTGATGAGCGGCCTGAAGAGGTAACAGAAATGCAACGCTGTATTCGCGGCGAAGTTATTTCTAGTACATTTGATGAGCCTGCAACTCGGCATGTGCAAGTTGCCGAAATGGTCATTGAAAAAGCACGTCGCTTAGTGGAGCACAAACACGATGTGGTTATTTTGTTAGACTCATTAACGCGACTAGCACGTGCTTATAACATGGTTGCACCTTCCTCAGGAAAATTACTGTCAGGGGGAGTTGATGCTAATGCATTAGAAAAACCTAAACGTTTTTTTGGTGCTGCACGGAATATTGAAGAAGGTGGCAGCCTTACTATTATTGCTACTGCACTGGTTGAAACTGGTTCACGTATGGATGAAGTCATTTACGAGGAATTTAAGGGTACGGGTAACATGGAGTTACACCTAGAGCGCAAGATTGCCGAGAGACGCATTTACCCTGCCATCAACATTAACCGCTCAGGTACACGTCGTGAAGATTACTTAGTTAGCCCTGAAGAGTTACAAAAAACATGGATTTTACGTAAAATCCTGCAGCCAATGGACGAAATGGCCGCATCAGAGTTTGTCTTAGGCAAGTTAAAAGACTTTAAAACCAATGCGGAGTTCTTTGACTCAATGAGGCGTTAAAATATTGAACCAAAAGCGAGGTCTCAGGCCTCGCTTTTTTTACTCCAAAAAAACTAGCCTTTTACCGGCACATAGCCTTCAGGCATTTCAAAGCCGCTACCAAATAAAAATTTCTCTCTTTCCGTTTCAACTAACTGCTTAGCTTTTAGTTCAAAGCTAGCCAATCGATTCTCATTAATCAACATAGTTTGCATATCTAACCATTCCTGCCATGCTTTTTTTGAGACATTATCATAGATATACTGTCCTTTAACACCTGGAAAAGGCACTGCATCCAAGCCTTCCTCTTCAGTTCCCAATTTCAAGCAATTTACTAATCTAGCCATTATCTTCCTCCTTTATCTCATCAAATAATTGTTTTATAGGCGCGGGTAACGCAATATTTTTAGTATGCTGATGTTTATACCAGAGAGTGCTACCTGCTTCCATCACATTATTAATAGGGTTATCTATATAAAGTAAAATGGGCAAATAGTCTAAGTGGTAATGTGAAAAAGTGTGCCGGCGTAGCGCTAAGGTTTGCTGGCTAATAATAGTAAGTGATTTTGACAAACTCCATTGCTGTAACTGCTCTGCCTGCTCTAACTCAGGCACACTCCATAATCCGCCCCAAATACCAATAGGCGCTCTTTTTTCCAACAAGAACTCGTTATCTTTATTAATGACAATGATAAACACGCTAGTTTTGATAGGTATTTTTTTACTTGCCTTAGGTGTAGGTAACTCATGTACTATCTCTTGTTGTAATGCTTGACAGTCTAAGGCTAGCGGACATGCATTACACTTTGGCTTACTGCGCGTACACAAAGTTGCGCCTAAATCCATCATTGCCTGTGTATAATCAGCGACACGCATGGTAGGTGTATACAAGGCACTAAGCTCCCACAGCTTCTGGTTTACCTCTCGCCCACCTGTCCAGCCCCTGATTGCTTGAAAACGCGCCAATACTCTGCGCACATTACCATCAAGAATAGGTGTGCTTTGGGAAAATACGATACTTAAAATAGCGCCTGCTGTTGACTGCCCTATGCCAGGCAGCGCCTGTAAAGCCTCTAAAGAGTCAGGAAACACACCTGCTTGAGCAATAATATCTGCAGATTTGTGTAAATTACGTGCACGTGCATAATAGCCCAAACCAGCCCATAAACTAAGTACTTCATCTAAAGACGCATTGGCCAAGCTCTCTACATTAGGAAATCGTGATATAAATTTATTAAAGTAGGGAATAACGGTAACAACCTGTGTTTGTTGCAGCATTATTTCAGAAACCCAAACTCGATAAGCGGTTATCGGTTGCTGCCAAGGTAAGTCTTTACGCCCAAATTGGTCAAACCAATTCAGGACTTGTAATTGAAAATCAACTGGTTGCATGGCATATTTTTGTGTTAAAAAACGAATGGATTTCACTCCCTACATAGCGACCTTAGAAAAAACTTTTTAATAAATCATTAACGGCTTTTCCTGCTCCTTTGCCTAAAGCCTTATCAATTTCTTTTTCACCTTTATTAATTAATTTATCTACTTTTTGCTTTTCTTTATCTGACAACATAGACATGACATCTACGCTATAAGTAGGATCCGCAAAAGTACCTCGGAAGTTAATAGCAATAGGTCGGCCTTTTACTTTCATATCTTTGCCTGCCGCTTGCTTTATTTTTGCTTTTACTTGGTAATCTATTGCCTCGCTTACTAAATTGATCGCTCCAGCTCCTTTAATTTCAATAGTAGAAGATTCTGCCAACAAATCCTTATTTTTAAGCAGCCCTTTTTTGATAGTCGCTGTACCTTGAATAACAGAAAAAACGGTCTGCTTATTAGCATAACTTTGTTGCATGCTCTTACCGCCCGCAGCTAACTTGCCCAAATCAATCATTTCTTGGATATTAAAGCCTAAAATAGCCGAGTTATTTAACTTAAAAGCAATATTCCCACCTAGTGATGCCTTAATGGCTGCAACAGTATTACCACGCATGGCTAATTTAGCAGAGATGTTAGCTGCTCCCGTTATTTGTGCGGGTGCATCAGGCTGCATATCTTGCAATAACGGCTCTAACTGCACATTACTTATTTTTTCATTTAAGGTAATGGTCGGGGTATTTCGAGTCGCATTGACACGTATCTGCCCATAATAACTACCATGATAAAGCTGTTTGATACTTTGCTTGGTGCGCAAAACGCCTTGTTTTGCTTGTATATTTAAACTTACTTTAGCCATCTTTAACTTGGCAACTTGCAATTGCTCTATCAACAAATTCCCCGTTACATTTAAACTTCTAATGGTTTCCACGGGGATCAATGTCGTTGCAGCGGCAACTGCTGTTGCAGGGCTTGTTACTGGAACTACCTTAGGTTGCTCTTTTGCAGGGGCTGTATAACGATCAACATTAATTGCATTAATGGCCAAGTTAAAATCAATTGCAGGTTGTTTAAACTGCTTAACATGCACATAGCCCTTTATTAGGCTATCATCTAAAGTTATTTGCAAATCATCAATGGCGATCTCATCAGTAGTGCCTTGCAGCTTGAAGCGCATTGCGAGTTTTTGCAAAACGCCAGCATCTGCAGTGACAGGAGGCTCCATTTTCAATTGGCGCATGAGTTTTTTAGGGTTAAATTCAATAAGCTGTAGATTGCCAGTATATTGAGGCTTGGTATTTAAGCTGGTGACATGTATATCACCCGCCAAATCGACAATATTTGTATTGAGTTGCAAACCTGTCAGTGCTAAAGTTTGCTGTTGCAAATCCAGTACAAGCTCCGATAAAATCTGAGCATCAAAAACCCCACCTGGAATTGACTCTGCAAGTGTTTTAGAATTTATCTTAAGCTTAGTAAGCTGAATATTCTGCAATGCATTATCTATAATCAACTGGGTCGATAAGGCAAATTTTTCTGTCATGACAGGTTTTGCATTTTCTAGCAAAAACGACAGGTCAATAGCAACAGCCTTATTAAATGCAAGCGCACCCGTTTTTAAATTAAAATCCTTAATGATAACGCTTTGCCCAGCCTGCTGGTCATCCCAGCTTAGCAAAGCATTTTCTATCGTTACCCCACCAATAGCCAAAGCGGCTAGTGCCGGAGTCGTATCCGTACTTTCTTTGTCTACTTGTGGCGTTTCAGCTTGCAATGTCTCAGCCTCTTTAGGCTGCGTTAAGTCATCCCAATTACTAACGCCTGCTTTATTCTTTTCTAAATTTAATTGCAAACCTTTTAAAACCACTGTGCTCACTTCAACTTCTTTGGAGAACAAAGGCAATAATTTAACCTTAATATCACTTTCGCCAATAACCGCAAATGCTTTTTCTGAAAAACCTGCGGCATTGCTTAAGATTATTTTGCCGGTAGAAACCCCAATCCATGGAAAAACAGACAATTGTAAGTCTCCCTCTATGGTTAGGTTTCGTCCTGTCGCATCCTTAACAGCCGCCTCCATTTCAGGCTTATAGTCATTAATATCTACAACAAGGGGAATAATGATAGCTGCAGCAATAATAAGCACTAGTAATGCAGAAAAAAAGATGATAATACCTTTGGCTAACTTACCCATTTTGATTTCCATGTAATAATTAAAATGATAATTTTACTAGAATTCCAAAAAGCGTATGATAAAAAATAGCCAAACGTAATAAAATTACGTTAAAGTGTGTATCAAATATGTACACTCCAAACTTCTCCGTCAGCAAGCAAGTTTGGCATGATAAAAATAGGAAAATGTAATGTTAATTTTAATTAAGCTCACTGCCATTGCAGCAATGGTTATATTTTTTCAGACAGGTAAGAAGAATGGAGAAAATGGATTTAAATGGGCCGCTATCGGCTTAATTGGCTATACCTTAGGATTTGCCCTCGCCATGACGGTGATAGGTGAGACATTTATCGCTATTGCAACTGCGTGCATTAGCGTTTACTTTGCCAGAAAGCAACTCATAAAAATGAGTGCGAATAATAGCTTGTTAAAATAATCACTATACCCGAGGAGTCTGTCCAAGAATAGGGAACTGTTGCAGAAAAATTCCTTTTGGCCGCTTTCTATTCTCGGGCAGCCTCCTAGTAAAAGGTATAAAAAAAGCGGGCTACAAGAGCCCACTTTTTTGGTTAAGGTAACTCTTAAATAAAAATCACCTCACTACACTGATAGCTTATAGCTTATCAGCATTGTCACTCAAATATGCAGCAACACCTTCTGGTGTAGCATTCATACCGGCATCGCCCTTATTCCAGCCAGCAGGACATACTTCACCATGCTCTTCGTGGAATTGTAGTGCATCAACCATACGTAACATATCATCAATATTACGCCCTAAAGGTAAATCATTGACAACTTGGTGACGCACCAAGCCTGCCTTATCAATTAAAAAGCTACCACGGTAAGCAACGGCAGGCGCATCGGCTTCAACATCATAGTCTTTAACAATTGTATGTGCCATATCTGCTGCCATAGTGTAACGAACCTGGCCAATGCCGCCTTCGTTAATTGGCGTATTACGCCATGCATTATGGGTAAAATGTGAATCAATTGAAACTGCAATCACTTCAACACCACGGCTGGTAAAATCATCCATTCTATGGTCTAAAGCAATCAACTCACTTGGGCAGACAAAAGTAAAATCTAATGGGTAAAAAACCACAACTGCATACTTACCTTTGGTAGCATCTGAAAAACTGAAAGAATCAACAATTTCCCCATTACCTAAAACGGCTGGAACGGTAAAATCTGGGGCTTGCTTTCCTACTAATACACTCATTTCTGTCTCCTTAATTTAATGCCAAAACAGCATAATAACAATAGATTATACCCACGATAAAATGGATAGTTTGAATTCTACACTAAAATGCTTGGTAATTCATAAAACTGCGGATCCCCTCACAAAAATAGTCTAATTATTGCCTAAAATGATAGTTTGCGCACAAAACCACGACAAACAAGCTTATCTGTCAGATAGGTCACAACAGATTACCTTAGTTTTTGATTTAATGAGTTCCAACATGATAATTTTCAGCCTAATTAGCTCACCTATCATCTTAAAAAATAATCATTAACACATTTAAATGCAAAAGCAATAAAGCATGCTTTTAAAAAAATACAATATTTTTT
>CAZXJK010000082.1:0-9925 GCA_964640895.1 uncultured Methylomonas sp. | reverse complement strand
CTAAAGAAAAGGAAGCTTGAAAAAATAGGTTATCCACATAATTCGAGATAAGTAGCAAAGCTAAAGCAGGCTAAAGACCTGCGCGCCCTCGTTATTCACAAAACTGGAGCGCAGGTTTTTAGCCTACTGATAGTTGAAGATCTAAATTGCTCCACATATAAATGAGTAGCTAAAAACCATGCCTCAAAAATACTGAAAATAAAATAAGTTTAAGGGCTATACAAAAACATAACCTAACTTATATCTTGAACTGCCCCACCAAAGACTCTAGCTCTTCAGAAAGTCTCGCCAAGTCACGACTAGCCGTCAAAGCACTGTTAGCAGAGTCAACACTACCATCAGCAATCTCACTAATCGCAGTAATATTTCTATTTATTTCTTCGGTCACTGCGCTTTGCTGGGAAGATGCCGTTGCGATTTGTACATTCATATCATTAATAGTCGAGATCGCTTCAGTAATAGCCGAGAAAGCATTACCCGAATCACCTGCCTGACCGACACTTTTCCCCGCCATTTCTTGACTGGCACTCATTGCCGATACCGCACTTTTAGCACCTGATTGCAATTTCTCAATCATTGTCTGAATTTCATCGGTTGAAGACTGAGTTCTACTTGCCAAGGTACGTACTTCATCAGCAACAACAGCAAAACCGCGACCATGCTCCCCAGCTCGTGCTGCTTCAATCGCTGCATTTAATGCTAATAAATTGGTTTGCTCAGATACACTGCGAATCACATCCAAGATACTACCAATATCACCTACATCAGCTTCAAGTTGTTGAATGACCGAAGTGGCCCGATCAATTTCACTCGCTAAAGAATTAATGGAACCAACAGCATCCGAAACCACGCTACTTCCTGCATTAGCCTGATTATCGGCATCCCCAGCAGCCTGAGCTGCTTGAGATGCATTACGCGAAACCTCTACCACTGTAGCAGACAATTGATTAATTGCCGTTGCAACCTGCTCAGTATTTTCTTTTTGTTGCCGCACACCACTAAGGTTCCCCTCTACATTCGCCGAAAGTCTCTCAGCATGACTCGCTAAATCTCTAGCATGCTCACTCACACTAGACATAATCTTTTGTAGGTTTTCTGCAGCTCGATCAAACTCAACTGCCATAATCCCAATTTCATCAGTAGGCGCAAAATGAGAACGCGCTCTTAAATTACCTTTACCAAAAGAAACGGCAAAATCACTTAAAGCATTTATGGACTGCACGATTTTATTTGGGATACTAATGGCCAATATCACACCCACAACCAAACCAATCAATAAAGTAACAATAATAATGATATTAGCCTGTTTAACTAAGGCCACGGTTTCTTGGGCAATGCTAGCGACATTATGCCAAGCATTATTTTCGGCATCCAATGCAGATTGACGCGCATCACTAGCAATGTTATTCATTTCACCAATAATACCTTGCAACTTATTATCATTCGCTATCCATTTAGCTGCCGCATCAGCATAATTCTTGGTTGCTAAACGCGCCCTCTGAATCTGCTTAAGCTCTGAAGATTCTTTGGTTTTTCTCTGCAAACTATCATACAAGGCCATTAATACTGGTAATTCTTTCTGCATCATTTGATAATACTTTCTATCTTGATACAAACGCTCTTGTTTCTCATGCTGAATAATTGTATAGGCCAAAGACTTTATTTTATTAACTAAAATATACTTTTGTACTTTAATATTCAATGAGTAAGGTGTTGTGCCTTGCTCCATAAGAGCTGCATATTCACGCTCTTGCTTTAATGCAAAGCTATCTGCTTCATTTAGGACACTTTGTCCCATCTCTACCATCATTTTAACGGCTTGCTGATTACCCAATAAGGCTTGTACGCCACTATTATAAAGCTCTCTAAAATCAGTTACATTTTTCTTAACGGCTGCCGACTGTGCCAGTAAAGCTTGATCATTAAACCTATTTGCCAAGCTATCTACCGCAAGTAAGTCACTGTCCATCTTCGCCAAAACGGCTTTAGCATGTTGATGAATTTCTGGTTTTTCATAAAGTAAATAACGTAATTGCTCAATAGTGGCATCATAAGCACCCGCATGTACATTAACCGCTAATTGTGCTGCAGGTACTTTCCATTCGGTAATTTCATCTACTTTTTGCCCTAAATCACCAATGTACTTCCATGCCAACCCTCCAAAAATCAGTAATATGACTACCAAACTAGAGAAGCTCAATACCAATTTATTACGAATACTCATAACTTGATCCTTTATAAATACCTAACAGAAAAAAATGGTTATACTTTCACGAGACGATAGAAAAATTCATACCCATTCAGTATCAATCCCACTCTTATAAACACATGAAGTTTGCTTGCCTAAATAATATCGGCCAAACAACAGTATACTTTAATCATCACTTATATATATATCGAACTACGCCACAGTTATACAAAGTTCATCGCGCTTCTTAGAGAAAGATAATATAAATTCAAAAATGAGTGACGTAGAAGTGCATCTAAATAGATTATCTGAATGAAAGGAACCCTAATGAATATATGGCTATTAGATTTAAGCGAAAAAAAGGGGACTTGTATTACGAGGAAAGAGATTTTAGATGAGCAGTTTTTTTACCATGCAGTTTGGCAAAAAAATCACCCATCTCAATTTTGACTATAAACAAGACAAGGCTTGCGGAATGTTCTCAACTACAATTTTAAGCTGCTTGTACTGGAATTGCATGACTGGTTCTAACGATTTCATTGTTATCATTAAAATAAACCAAAGTTGGTTTAAAGCCTTCTACCTCCGCCACATCAAGTTCAGCATAAGTACAGATAATAACAATATCACCAGGGCATGCAAGACGAGCAGCTGCGCCATTCACAGAAAAAATGCCAGAGCCTTCTTCTGCTCTAATTGCGTAGGTAGTGAAACGCTCACCATTATTTGCATTATAAACCTGAATCTGTTCGTACTCTCTAATACCAGAAAAATCTAATATCTTGCCATCAATTGCACAGGAGCCCTCATAGCCTAATTCAGCATGAGTTACCGTTGCTCTGTGTAATTTTGCTTTAAGCATTGTAATGTGCATATCAGTCTACGTTCTCTAAAAATTTCATAACTTGTCATTATTACAAACTACTATAACCTTTACAAGCAGTTAATTACCGTAGTCCACTTGGATATTATCAATTAAGCGAGTACCACCGATACGAGCAGCCACTAAAATAATCAGCTGAGCATCTGCCGCTGTTGCTACTTGCAAATCCGAACGCCTACAGACACTAAAGTAATCAGGGACAAAGCCTTGTTTTACTAATACTTGATGATATTTTTGTTCAATTTCATGAATAGGTAACTGCTTAGCTAATAATTCTGCTTTTGCTAAACAAAGAGTTTGATATAACTGCGGGGCTTGTTGCCGCTGCTCCGCATTCAAATAGCCATTACGAGAACTCATTGCCAAGCCATCAGCTTCACGCTCTGTTGACACCGCAATCACCTCTGTTAGCATATTTAAATCCGACACCATAGTACGTATAACAGCCAATTGCTGAAAATCTTTTTCGCCAAAAAAAGCATAATCAGCCTGTACAATATTAAACAACTTACTCACAACCGTTGCCACACCATCAAAATGCCCTAGCCGTGCTGCGCCACAATAATTGTCCGACACTTGAGCAACACTGACTGTTGTCAGCCCTTTATCTGGATACATTTCAGCTACACTCGGCATAAATACAATATCAACCACTAGGGCTTGCAGCTTATCCAAATCTGCTTGTTCAGTACGCGGATAACTGGCAAAATCCTCACCTTCCCCAAATTGGGTAGGATTGACAAAAATACTCACCACAACACGCTCTGCTTTTGCTTTAGCAGCTCGTACTAATTGCAAATGCCCCACATGCAAATTACCCATCGTCGGCACAAAGGCAACACTCTCACCTTGCTGATGCCATTGCCGTACCTGTTTACGTAATGCTGTTATTTCTTTAAGACAATCAGTCATACTAAAAACTATGCTCCAGCAATGGGAACTGACCACTACGAACTTCTGCTATGTACGCCTGAATCGCTGCAAAAATGGAATCAGCTTGCTGCATATAGTCTTTAGAAAACCGAGGTCGCTTGCCTAGACTAATACCCAACATATCGTATACCACCAACACCTGCCCGTCACAATGCACGCCCGCTCCGATACCAATAACTGGAATACTAAGCTGCTGACTAATTTTCTGAGCTAAATTAGCAGGAACACACTCAACAATCAACATTTGCGCGCCTGCCAGCTCAATATCTTGCGCTTCTTGCAAAATTCTTTGTGCATCAGCAGCTACCTTACCTTGAACGGCATATTTACCTAATTGATAAATTGATTGCGGCAACAAACCAAAGTGTGCACAAACAGGAATACCTTGTTGCACCATAAATTGAATAGCCTCAAGGCGCGCACCTTCTAATTTAACCATATGCGCACCACCTTGCTTGATTAATAATGCAGCATTTTCAGCAGCCTGCATAGGCGTTGCACTGCTCATAAAAGGTAAATCGGCAATCACAAATGCCTGCTGACAACCACGACTAACTGCCTGAGCATGGTAAACCATTTCTTGCACACTCACGGGTACGGTGCTTGCATGTCCCTGCACCACCATGCCTAAAGAATCACCTACCAATAATACATCAATATCAGCCTGATCCATTAACGCGGCAAAGCTTGCATCGTAAGCCGTTAAACTGGTAATTTTTTGCCCTGCCTGCTTCATTTGCTGCAAGTCAGTTATGGTTTTAGTTTTTTTTGGGTGCACTGCAGCATATTGGCTCATGCTGGCAACCTCACCAAGCCACCTAACGGACATTGTTTAATTAAGTCAACAATATTGCCTTTGTCAGGAATATTTAATGATGGCGCAATCTCTTGTAATGGATATAAAACAAAAGCACGCTCAGCTAATCCATAATGCGGCACAATTAAATCTGGAATATCAAGAAGCTGATTACCATAAAGCAACATATCCAAGTCTAAAGTTCTTGGCCCCCAACGTTCATCTTTACGCACCCGACCTTGCTCTAATTCTATTTTCTGCAAACAACGCAATAACGAGATCGCAGCCATACCCGTAACAACTGCCATCACTGCATTCACATAATCAGGTTGGTCTTGCGGCCCCATAGGTGGGCTACGATACAAACTCGAAAATGCTTGCTCTTGTACTGTTTCTAAAGCATTGATAGCTTGTCTTGCCGAATTTATCTGCACAGCAGGAGTCGCTAAATTACTTCCCAAACCTATATAGACGATTTCCTTAGTCATGTTCTTGCTGCTTTACAGCGGGTTTACGTCTGCGCTTGCGCTTTTTCGGCGGTCGATTAGTCAAACTGGCAATCATTTTTTTCTGTTCAACATCAGAAGCTGTTTGAAAATTTGTCCACCAATCTGCCAAACATGGCTCTGCTCCACCCGTCTCAGCACGCAAAACCAAAAAGTCATAAGCCGCTCTAAATTTTGGATGCCCTAATAACCGATATGGGCGCGCTCCATTACGCTTATCAAAACGCGTTTGCAAGCTCCACACATCACGCATAGCGGTACCAATATGCTTAGGAAAAGAGGTACTTTTGACTTGCTCGGTAATAATAGCACTCGCTGCTTGTTGATAAGCAATCGACTCTGGCATTCCTTTCACTAAATTTTTATCGGCTAATTCTTTGACCGCATCCCATAAAAAGGTAGAAAACAGAAAATAAGGTGCGATACCTTTCCCCTCAGCAAGGCGCTTATCAGTATTTTCTAGCGCTTTTGCAATAAATAACTTTGGAAAGCCATTCACTTCACTCTGCAAACTTTTTGCTGCAACAGGATATAACTGCGCAAATAAACCATAATGATTTAACATCTCAAATGTTTGCACTGCATAACCTGATAAAAATAATTTCAGTGCCTCATCCTGTAATCTGGCGGCTGGAATATTACCTAATAACTCTGCCAACTCAAAGATAGGCCGTTCACAAGCCTCATTAATGGTAAAACCCAGTTTCACTGCAAAACGCACCATTCTTATCATACGCACAGGATCTTCACGGTAACGCGTTTCGGGATCACCAATAAGACGCAATACGCCTGCTTTGTGATCATCCATACCACCAACATAATCAACGATAGAGAAATCCTTGATATTGTAATACAGAGCATTAACAGTAAAATCACGGCGCAACACATCTTCTTCAATGCTTCCGTAATGGTTATCGCGTAATAATCGACCATTCTGGTCAGTTTTTTGATTACCCTGTACGTCATCAGCAGTGCCACGAAAGGTAGCCACTTCTATAATTTCTCGACCAAAGTGCACATGTGCCAGCCTGAAACGCCGCCCAATTAAGCGACAATTACGAAAAGCTGCTTTTACTTGCTCGGGACTGGCATCAGTTGCCACATCAAAATCTTTTGGCTCACGCCCTAGTAACAAATCCCTAACACAGCCACCCACTAAATAAGCCTCATACCCCTCACTTTTAAGGCGGTATAGAACTTTTAGGGCATTTTTACTGATGTGATCACGGGATATATTATGCTCAGGGCGCGTATAAACTCTCGGCCCACCCTGCTCACTCCTAGCCTCAACGACAGCCTCATCACTGGCTCCTTGATTGTCAGTATCTGTATTGGATACTTTTTTTATTATTTTTTTAAAAAAATTTAAAATCTTCCTCTTCCCTTTCAATTAAGCTAAGAATTACTCACAAATAACCTTATAAATTCATAGTATTGTAACGTAGGCAGGTAAACTTTATAAGTACCTAGCACGACTAAATTATAAGCTCTTATTTAATGACTCACTTAAGCCCAAGTACACGCACTACAAGAACTCAACTTACAGCTCACCCAAAAAATCACATAAATATTATGTGACTGTTTTCAAAAATATCAATTATATAGTAAAATTGTGAAACACTATGCTGATCGTAATAAGCTAGGCTCCCATTCACGCACTCAAGTTTTGGAGTAAAACCTTTATATTGAGTGAGCTGTAAACCCTATAGGCAAAACCATGTTTAAAAAAATTTTCAATGTGCTAATTGACCACCCTTTTCTAGCAAGTATTTTCATTTCCGACTTATTCATCTTGCTATTCCATAAGCCACCATTCTTATTTTCGTTAGTGATGCTGGCAGCTCTTATGGGTTACTGCATGTTCTTAGGTCAAAAACTTTCTTTGTTCAAAGATTAATTGAATACACAATCCACAAAAAAACCTGCTGCTACAGCACAACCTGTAAAAGTAGGTTTTTTTCGTTATCTCGCAGCCGTTTTCTATGACCTTATGCTGGTCATTGCGGCATTCTTTGTCGCAACAGCCGCCCTGCTACCTTTTACTGCAGGAGAGGCCATTGAATCTAGTGTTATGTACCCTTTATACTTACTGGGTGTCAGCTTTGCCTTTTATGGCTGGTTCTGGACTCATGGCGGACAAACGCTAGGCCTGCGCGCTTGGAAACTACGCGTAGTAAATGAAAATCAAACAGATATAAACTGGCAACAAGCCTTGATACGCTTTATAACCGCTTGTGGCTCATGGTTAGCATTAGGACTAGGTATTTTTTGGTGTATATGGCAAAAGGATAAAAAAACGTGGCAAGACTTAAGTTCGAAGTCCATGATAATTCGCATTGAATCAACAGATAAAACCAAAATTTAATAAATAAGCGTCTCCCTTGCAAGCAAAACCAAGTTACCTACTAACGTAAACGACTAATTGCATACAAGGCTCCCATCAGCACAAGGCTACTTGGCAACACAGCCACAAACAAAGGGTTCAATCCATAAACAACCCCCATTTGCCCCACCGCATTATCGACTATATTAAAACCCATCCCAATTAAAATACCACTCACCATTCTTGGTCCTAAAGCAATCCCTCTCCCTACCCCGATAACAAAAGGCGTCGCCACTAACAGCATAACTAGTGTTATAAAAGGGTTAATTAACCTAGCCCAAAAAGCCAGTTCATATTTACTGGCATCTTGTTTGTTTTCTTGTAAAAAATCAATATATTTATCCAGCTCATACAGTGATAAATTTTCTGGATCAACCACCACCACATCAACAACATCTGGATCGATCACCGACTTCCAAATACTCTCTGGCAAAGACCTCATGGTCACACCTTGCTCGGAAATATCTGTCACCAACACACTTTGCAGCTGCCACAAGCCTGACTCTAAAAAATGTCCCCTGTTAGCAAAAACAATTCGCTTTAAACTCTGCTTATCATCCAGCTCATACAAAAAAATATTCGCAACATCCCCAGCGGTATAAACCGTTTTAATATTTATAAACTGATTGCCTTCACGTAGCCAAATCTCACCGTCCATGCGCACAATATCGCGATGCGTTTTAGCAACATTCTTTAAAATTTTAGCTTTCTTTTCCGCATCAGGGGCAACAAACTCACCCATAACAAAGGAAAAACACACCAATAACATCCCCGCCAGCATTACCGAACGGATAATGCCAAATACTGACACTCCCGACACTCGCATAGCTACCAACTCACGATGATTAGCCATGCTCCCCAATACAAACAAACTCCCTAATAAAGCTGCTGACGGCATTAACTCATATAAATAACGCGGCGATAGCAAACCGATATACATAAAGATATGCTGCAAATCATAATCCCCAACCCCACGATACTTTAATTCATCCTTTAAGGTGAATAAGTTGAACAAGGTATAAAGTATGATTAAAGCAATAAAGGTTCCTTTTAAAACCTCTTTAATAACATAACGATCTAAAACCTTCATACGGTTTTACCACGTAAAAACATCACCACCCAGACCACTCCATAAAACCTGATCAGCAAAAAGGCAATGACAACAAAAGCCAACAAATAAGTTCCCCAAAAGCCCAACCATATTGGAATTTCACCACGTACTAACCAACTACCACTTACTTTCTCAAAATTTGAGAAGCTAAAATAAATTAAAAAAGCAGTGACCATATTCCCATACACCCCGCCTCGCGGCGACACCTGCGCAAGGGGTACTGCCATAAAAGCCAACACTAAAACACTTAACGGTACCGATAAGCGATGATATATTTCACGCACTTCAGCCAAGCTTTGCGGATGCCATAAAATAGCACTGCTTGGCAAACCTTCAATTTTACTTGCCATCTCTTCTGATGACTCTTCTAAATGCATCGCGTACTCAGCAAAGGACTCAATACTATACTCAACCGTTCCCAGCTTACCAAATACCCGCTCCCCATCCAAAAATACAATATAGAGATTACCCTGCATATTTCGTAATTCAGCACTCTTAGCAGTAATAATGCTGCTCTCAAGACCTTCCATATTACGCACAAAAACATTTTGCATTTTATTATCTGCGCTAATATGCTCCGCATAAAATATCCATTTACCATGACTGTATTCACTAAACTTACCTTCAGAAATAGCACGAATCCCTGCACTTTTCTTTTGCTCAAAAACAATAGTTTCAATCTTATTAGTCGCCCACGGCCCTACACTTAACGACATCAAGGCCGCCAGTAATCCGATAGGTACAATCGCTTTAAAAACAGCACGATATATACGCCAAACACCCACCCCAGCGGAAGACAGTGCTGACATTTCTTGATCTCGATACATGCGCCCTATCACCATCAGTACCCCAACAAAAACGGCAGGTGCTAAAAAGTTAATACTCGCCAACAGCATTTTCAATCCCAGAATACTCAGAATGGCTTCGTTAGAAATTAGCCCCTCAACCGCCATTTTAAGTATTTTAATAAAATTCCGACTCACAATGATAACTACCAATACCATAAGCACTGAAAATATCGTTTTCAGCAACTCACTCATCATCATCCGTTCCATTACCGTCAGCAATCGAATATTACGCATTCACCCTCACTATTTTATTTTTTTCAAAGGGGTCAGACACGAT
>CAZXJK010000081.1:6764-9989 GCA_964640895.1 uncultured Methylomonas sp. | reverse complement strand
ACGGACAAAAAGACCAACAAGATTGGATGATTATTTTTTTCCATCTCCCTAAGTAAACAAACCAGAAATTTGTTGGATTTACAGGAAAATGAAGTATTTCACATGTTATTTCGTGTTGGTTACCCTACCAAAAACAATACAAAACGTTCTTTACGACTCCCTTTAGATAAATTATGCAGCACCATCTCGACTAATTCATAGAAAATAGCGTGATGTGTGAAAATCCTATGTCATACTTTCGGGTATTATTAAATCCTCATCCCTCAGTTATCTAAAGTTAATTTTGAGGCTACGCACTTAAGACGGGACACCAGTAAAATTAACTGTTGGAGAGAACTCATATTACATCAGTAATCTAGGGGATATTTCAGTTTTTCAGTGTTTAAACTGTCCCGCCTTAAGTTGGTAGCCAATTTTGAGATCAACTATTTGGTTGCTTGTAATGACTGGTATTCGTTCGAGATTTTAGGTTGAGAGGGCTAATAATTGGCGTGTTGTTCTGTATAGATCAAGGTAAAAACAATGTAAATTTAGCCCCCCCTAAACGACTAGTATTTGCTGTTTCTATATAGCCTTGTTTATTAGCGGTGCTATGTAACTTAGCAATAATAGAAACAAAGTAAAGGCCTAAACCGGTATTACCCCCCTGAAAGTCAATCTCTTTGCTGGTGATTAGTTTTTCAGGAAAACCAGCGCCATCATCTTCAATGCTAAAATAACGATAGCCATTCTGCTTACCTGCTGAGAGGATCACTTGCTTTTCACTATAACGTTGCGCATTATTAAGTATCGAACCGATGGCATTACTCACTAAGTCAAAATCACAATAACAGAGCTGCTCTTGGTCGTCATATTCAACGTCTAGATTGATATGACTTAAATCTAATAGTGCAGATTGTTGCGCTTTAATATCGTCCAGTATTTCATTCAAACTATATTCGTCAATATTCAGGCTGAATTTTTCCAGTTCAATTTTATATAAAGCCAGTAGGTGCATGAGGCTATTGTTCATACGGCTGGCTTCAAACTCTAATTGCATGAGGTTGTTATCAGGCGTATTGCTTTGCTTAAGCTGCTTAATAAGGTCACGTATCGTGCCTAATGAATTTTTCATATCATGAACAGATGCAGCTAATATTGAGGCAAAATCAGTGGATCCCGTAGGTGAGGTGGGCATAGCGGTTAACCTTTTTTTAAGCTGTTTTTAAAATTAAGCGCCAATTTGGCATATTCCATTTGAATCGTATTGAGTTTGTAGGGGGCAACACCTAGTTTTTTGGCCTTATTAATATAGTATTTAGCTTCGGCCATATTCTCTTTTGTATAGCCTGAGGCCTGAATGCTATGCAGCATAATTTTAGTCATATTAAGAATAATGGTTTTATTATTAGGCATGGATTTAAATGCAGTCGCAAATAGTGCCACGGCCTCAGTAAATTTTCCTTGCTTATAAAGCTTAACACCTTCGTTATTAATATGGATGAGCTGTTTCTTAGTGGCATTAATCAGTGCTTCTGCATGATTTTCACGCCCGATAGCACTGTGCATTGCATTGATATTATCTATAAACTCATCATCATCGACGTGACTTTTTACTAATTGCTCCAATAGTGCGGTTGCTATATGATCATGTTCATTGAGATAGCAAGCTTTAGTCATATCCAATAGAATTTCTTTATCTAAATTTTGTTTATGATGTTCTGTCAATTCCAAGGCTTCTATAAAAGCCTCTTCTGCTTTTTCGTTATCCCCAGTGCTTTTAAAAATTTCAGTCTCATGAATCACTGCACGTAGAGCTGTACTAGGGTCATTGGGGAACTCGGTACGCATGCTTTGTAATATTGCCAAAGCATCATCGGGTTTTTCTGACTGGTTAAAAACTTGGGCTAAATTAGAAAAATCACTCGAATGTTTATGTACCGAGTATTTGCCTAGCTCGACTGCTGACTTACACGCGGATTCTGCAATTTCCAAGTTACCCGTTTTATTAGCAATAGTTGCCAATTTGCGTTGTCTTAAAATAGTTTGTGGTGAGAGGGCGACTGCTTTATTTAAGGTTTCCTGAGCTTCAATATTTTGATCAGTTAATTCATAAGATTGTGCAAGTAAATCATATGCCTCCATGGTCATTGGATATTTACTAATAATCTCCTGAAAAATATTGATTGCATCGGCAGCATTACCTTGTAAATATTGAATTTGGGCAAGCCCTAACATGGCCCAATTAAGCTCTCTTTGCTCTAAAATATCTTGGTAAATATGTTGTGCAGTTGGGTAGTCATGTGCATAAATGGCAAGTTCTGCGCGCTTTTTTAGCGCTGCAGTACGTAGTTTTTTAGGGCTTTCTGCCAATAATTTATCGCAAAACTTAATGGCAAGCGCATAATTTTCGCTATCAATAGCCGCATCGACTTTTTTAAAAAATTCTTTGCGCTCAAAGGTACGCTCTAAGCGAGTTAAGAGTAGCTGCGCGGTAAAAGGCTTGGTTAAATATTCATCAGGTTTATTTTCCATGGCACTCAGTACCATGCTTTGTACCTGCTCGGCCGTTACCATAATAAAAGCGGTATAACTGGGGAGTAGCTTACGAAAGCGTGCTTCTTCCAGTACTTGTAAGCCATTTTTTCCCGTTCCTAAGTTATAGTCGCATAGCACTATATCGAATTTATGGGTTTGCATTGCAGCGATGGCTTTTTGACCATTTTCAGCCTCGATTAATGATTCAACCTCAAGTGAGTAGAGCATATCCCTGATGGCTTTGCGCATGGCAGGGTAATCCTCAATCAGTAAAATATTTTTTGATTTTAAGTCTAACATGACATAGAAGTAGGCAGCAGCAAATCCAAGGGGAAGCGCACTTGGTTCTTTAATTAATATTAATTGTATACTATTTTTTTTCCTTGAAAATACAATCTTAGTCCCAATATCGAATTCATAATTAATTTTATTTTAGGGAAACTTATAAATGACCGTTGAAGCTAAAAAAGAAACGCTTGGATTTCAGACTGAAGTTAAGCATTTATTGAACTTAATGATTCACTCTTTGTATAGTAACAAAGAAATATTTTTACGTGAGTTAATTTCAAATGCCTCTGATGCAGCTGATAAATTGCGTTTTGAAGCGTTATCAAATGATGGGCTATATGAAGGTGATAGCGAATTAAAAATTGGTATTGCTTTTGATAAAGACGCGAAGACCATTACTATTAGTGATAATGGTATTGG
>CAZXJK010000081.1:0-6664 GCA_964640895.1 uncultured Methylomonas sp. | reverse complement strand
GAAACTGAATTTTTAGATGACTACCGTTTACGTAACATTGTTAAAAAATTCTCAGACCATATTTCTTTACCGATTATTATGGATAAAGAAATTCCGGCAGTCACGGATGAAGAAGGTAATGAAACCGAAGCCGCTAAAGTAGAAGATGAAGTGGTTAACAGTGCTTCTGCTATGTGGACTAAATCTAAAGATGAATTAGATGATGCCGCTTATAATGAATTCTATAAGCACGTAGGGCATGATTTTCAAGATCCTTTAGCACATGTGCATAGTAAGGTTGAAGGCACGAACGAATACACAATGTTGTTGTATGTGCCAGCGCGCGCACCTTTCGATTTGTGGGATAGAGATGCAAAACACGGCGTAAAATTGTATGTACGTAAAGTCTTTATTATGGATGATGCTGAGCAATTAATGCCGCGTTACTTACGTTTTGTGCGGGGTGTGATTGATACGGATTCATTGCCATTAAATGTTTCACGTGAACTGTTGCAACAAAGCAAAAAAATTAACGTCATTAAAGCGGGTGCCGTTAAAAAAGTACTTGGTTTACTGGAAGGCATTGCTAAAAATGATCCAGAAAAATATGCAAGTTTCTGGTCTGAATTTGGTAACGTGATGAAAGAAGGCCCAATTGAGGACTTCAAAAATAAAGAGCGTGTCGCTAAATTATTACGCTTTGCATCAACTCATGCTGATACGGCAACTCAAGATGTATCATTGGAAGATTACATCGGCCGCATGAAAGAAGATCAGGACAAAATTTATTATGTGACAGCGGATAGTTTTACGGCAGTTAAAAATAGCCCGCACTTAGAAATCTTCCGTAAAAAAGGGATTGAGGTTCTATTATTATCAGACCGTGTTGATGAATGGTTAATCTCTAACTTAAATGATTTTGATGGCAAAGTATTGCAGTCAGTTGCCAAAGGTCAATTAGATTTAGATAAATTTGATACTGAAGAAGATAAAAAAGAACAAGAAGAAGCTTCTAAAGACTTTGAATCAGTGATTACCCAAATCAAAGAAGTCTTGACGGATAAAGTTAGCGAAGTGCGTTTAAGCCATCGTTTAACAGCATCGCCTTCTTGTTTGGTGACTGAGCAAGATGCGATGAGTTTAAATATGGAACGCATCATGAAAGAAGCAGGCCAGGATATGAACATGATGGGTATGGGCGCTAATAAGCCAGTGTTTGAAATCAATCCTGAGCATGCTTTGGTGACACGTCTTAAAGAAGAGCAAGATGATGAGCGTTTTGCTGATTTAACACGTATTTTATTTGACCAAGCTATTTTGAGTGAAGGTGGTCAGTTAGACGATCCTGCTGAATTTGTACATAACTTGAATGGCTTGTTACAAGGTTTGTTGAAATAATGGCTTAGCTTTTAGTTTTATGAAAAGGCCGCTCATTAGCGGCCTTTTTTTTGCTTGCTTATTTATGCGTCAGGTTTGTAAAAGAAAATATCCATAATTTGTTTTAAGAACGGTGGTTTTGGCTTGTGTCTGCGCGCATAATGGCGGTGATTGCTTTTATGTTTAGTATTGGGCTTTAGGCCAAGTACTCTGCCATGAGTAGATAATAATTGCGCAGAGGCAGGCCTTTTACTCCTCTTACGGCGGCTACGATTGACGTTATTTTTAGATTGTATGGTGGGAGACGGTATGTCGGTATTATTTTTTTCTTTAATTAGCTGGCCATGTTTGGATAATGATGGGGGGCTGGTTTGACCCTTATATTCTCTAGGAAGATTTTTTTTCAGCTTAGTGCTATGACTAAGCTTGTTCATGCTGCGCCTAATTTTTTGCCTTCTTTTATCCTTGAACTCTTCATAAATTGGCCAAACAAGGAGGCGTAACAGCATTAAGATTAATAGCGTGGTAATGCTAGTTTTACCATATTTATGCCAAAATCGCATAAAGGATAGGTACTCATCGGTATCTTCAATTTGTAAGGCTAATGGAATGTCGTGGGTTTCAATGTTAGGGTTCCATAGCTCGGTATATTCATTAAGTTGGTGTGTGGCATTGCTGTTGTCAGGGTTGCTTAGTCTTTGTACTGAGAGCCCTTGGAAAAATTCTAGTAAGGACTGTTCATCACTGGTATCGTCATATTGCAAGACAGGGTCATCAGTGGTTGCGTCAGTATCCCAAATAACTATTTCATAAGGTAGATTACTGACACTTTGTTGTGCAACAGATGTCTTTTGGGCGACTGCTTTTTTTGCGCGTTGAGTATCTGAGGTGATATAGGGTGCAGGCACCTGCTCTTGAGTAAAAAGTGATGTCTGCCCATTAGAAGCTTGCCATTCACTCTCGTCTTGAATAGTCCGAGCAGCATGGCTAGTGAAGGGGTGCGTAAAAAATACGCAGCAAATCAGATAGCACTTTATTGTTCTACTGGAAAAGTTCATGGCATCATTCTCACAGGCTCCTTTAGCAAAGTGTCATCGCTTGATATGGGATTAACGAAGCTATAATTATATGTAAAAATAACTATTTAAAACGCCAATCTACTCTCATTTTGAGAGAAAAGGATATTTATGTTTATTTGTAATTTTGTCGTATGTGCATTGATAAGTAAATGTTTTAGGGGATTAATATTTAATTGTAAGGAATGGGGTGGCTATGCGACTAAACTTTTGAACTCGTTTTAAGTTGTATATTATTTGACGGTTCCTGTACTCATTGAACTAGTATTTAAAAAATTCTTTTGTGCATATTTAGGTGCTTGTCTAGGAAATAGGTAGGTGGTTTTTTATGTAGTGCGGAATAGCATATTATTGAATTCTTGTTCCTTAGTGAGTGGCAATTTACAAAAAATGATGGACTAATTTTAAGGATATAAAATGCAAACAAAAAATTTACTTGTATTCATCGCTTCTAGCTTTGTTATGGGGCAAGCTTTGGCAATTGAACCTGTTTATGAGGGTGATGATGGTATTCGTACCAAGGTTTTTGCAACAAACTGTTTGGCATGCCACTCGTCAGAATTAACAGGGGGGAGCCGAAATGGTGCGCCGGCAGATGTTGACTATGACACTTATGCAGAAGCGGTGGCGCATGGCATGCAAGCAGTTAACCGTGCGGTCATGTTAGGCAATATGCCGCCTGCCTTTAGCCCTTTTCCTGAGTTAGATGATGAACAAAAGCAAGCGCTAAAAAACTGGCAGGCACTTGGCTTTCCCGAAAAACATTTACCCGCTATTTTTTCAGCGAATACCGCAGAGTTGGTCGTACCTGCCATTTATGTTAAAGATGCGAATGGAGATATTGTCTTAGGAGGATCGGTAAAATTTGAATTACTCTCTAATCCAAATCAAATTCAATTTGGGTTGACGGATTTCCAAGAGCTTGAGGAAAATGAGCCTGCTGAGCATGACCATATGTAATAGGTAGGTATTTGACTTAAGAGCGTACCTTGCTATTTTAAAGGTACGCCTTAAGATGCGCGTATGCAGTGACCATTAGCTGCATTATAAATAGCAGTAGGTTGATTATTTTTATGCGCCGTTCCAGCTAATATTAATAAATTATTGGTAGCAAAATTTTTTCGTACGGCAAATGCTGAACGCGCAGGAGCTTGCTTGCTAATATTGGCACTGGTAGAAACAATTGCCCCACCATAGGCAGAACAAAGTTGTTGTACTAATGGGTGGGAACTGACTCTGACGGCTAGTGAATTATGAGTCCCGGTCAAATATTCAGGCACCCATGCTTGCGCAGGGATGATCCAAGTAACAGGGCCAGGCCAGCTAGGCATAATGCGTTGCAGCATTGCAGGTGTAGGATTTATAAACGGCTGCAATTGCGCAAAGTCAGAGGCAATTAAAATAAGCCCCTTATGCATAGGTCGCTGCTTTAATCTGAGTAGTTGCAGTACTGCTGCTGAATTTAGCGGGTCACAACCTAAACCATAGACAGCTTCAGTTGGGTAAGCAATGATTTTTCCATGCTGTAAAGCACGTGTTGCTAGGTGTATTTTAAAAGGGGCTAGTTTATGCATTGGAATTTTTAGAACCAGTATGGCTACGATATAAAATAATAATCCCTGTGAGAATAAAAGGAATGCTGAGCATTTGTCCTGTGCTGAGTAGTGGTTCTTCAGCATAGGCAACTAGATTAATTTTATATGTCTCTAGAAAAAAACGAGCACTAAAAATAAGGATTAAAAACCATGCGCATAAACGTCCTTGTAAGTTAAAGCTAGGGATTTTTATATAGAGGATCAGTAAAAAAGTAGAAATACTGAGATAGCTAAAGGCTTCATACAGCTGTACTGGATGGCGCGGCAGGGTATCAATACGTTGAAAAATAACTGCCCATGGCACATTAGTAACGGTTCCTGCAATTTCTGAGTTTAAAAAATTACCAACTCGAACCAAGCAACCACTAAAAGAGGCTGCAATCGCTGCTCTATCTAATATCCAAAAATAATTAAAGCTCGCCTTGCGTTGATAAATATAAAGCGCAATTAACACGCCGAGTGTGCCACCATGACTGGCTAAGCCTCCTTCCCAAACAGCAAATATTTTGCCTGGGTTGGCTGCGTAATAAGCAAAATTATAAAATAAGACATGTGCTAGTCGTGCGCCAACAACCGAGCCGCCCATGCAGTACCATAGCAAACGATCCACATCATCGGTATCATCAAATTCACGCGAGTACACCCAATGCATAAATAGGTAATTACTCAGTAGTGCTAGCGCAAACATCGCACCATACCAGTGAATACGAATATGATTAAAGCTGGCTAACACAGGATCAAAATCCCAAATTAAATAGTCCATAGAGTCAGGTTTGTCTAAATGATCTTGGTTTATTCGACAGCAAAGTCAACAATGTCTTTCAGTTTGCTATTCATTTCTGCCGCAAAAGCGTTAAGTTCTGCATTCTCTGAATCAGTCGGCATCAGGTGGGTGCGCACAATGGTTTTACCTTGATATTGATAAGTCACCACATTGCAAGGCATAAAACGTACCGCATGTGGTGACATTTGTAGCAGGGTTTTCGCATGCGTCAGGTTGCAAAACTGAATAGTATCATATTCGGGAAAATCTGCCGTGCCGCGATCACGGATCACTTTACCCACCCGGCTATGCCCCGTGATTCTAAAATTATGTTCGGAAATAGCAATTTCTAATTCAGCCAGCACATCTTCATAAGGTTTTTCAGTAGCAGCCTGATAGAATGGTACATACTCGCCTGCTGGTGTTATCGTACAGCCGGCTAATAATAGACTAACAACAATGAGATAAAGGTATTTTAGGATGACAATTTGGTTCATGACATATTTTAGCATTTATGAATAAGCAAGCGAAAGTAAGTGGCGTTATCTTGGCGGGTGGTTTGGCGCGTCGCATGCAGCAACAAGATAAAGGCTTGGTAAACTTTAAAAAAAAGCCCATGATTAGCTATGCCATACAAGCGATTGTGCCAGTAGTCGCGGAATTATTTATTAATGCTAACCGCAATATTGAGCAATATCAAAATTTCTCATACCCTGTTATTACTGACGAAAATAATGACTTTGCTGGGCCTTTGGCGGGTGTTGCCGCCGCCTTAAATCATGCTAGTAATGAGGTGCTATTAGTGATGCCTTGTGATTCCCCTTTTATGACTAGCGCAGCTTTGCAACGTTTATTAACCGAGCGGGAACGACTCGATGCCGACATTGCGGTTGCCTTTGATGGTGAGCGTATTCACCCTGTATTTATGGCCTTAAAAACATCATTACAGCATAGTTTGCAACAATATCTGGTAGCAGGCGAGCGTAAGATTGATCGTTGGTTTGACCAGCATCATTGGGTGAAAGTTGACCTAAGTGCTCACCCTGACTATTTTGCCAATATTAATACTTTGGCAGAGTTAAATGAATTAGCAAATAAGGAATGATGATGCAACCAGAAATGACCGATGCAGGCCTCAGTGTTGCTAAAGCAGCCATTGGTGTTGACGAAACAGGGCAAGAGTGCGAAATTCAATTGGTTGGTGAGCGCGCCATGACCATCTATGTCGATAAACAAGAAATTGTCACCTTAATGACAATAGGCTCACATCCTGAAATATTAACCTTAGGCTACTTAAAAAACCAAGGCTTCTTTGAAAAAATTGCGGAAATTAAAGTAGTACAAGTTGACTGGGAAACCGAATCGGTTGCCGTGGTCACGGCTGGCGAAGCAAGTGATTTTTCCGAGCAAATGCAACGTAGAACTGTCACCACAGGTTGTGGGCAAGGTACGGTTTTTGGCCGGTTAATGGAAAAGCTACAAAAAATTCGGGTACCTGAAAATCATGTACGCCAGTCCACTTTATATGCACTGCTGGATTCAGTGAAAGCCCATAATGAAGTCTATAAAAAAGCAGGCGCAGTCCACGGCTGTGCCTTATACTCAGGTGATCAGTTAGAGTTATTTGTCGAAGACGTAGGTCGTCATAATGCCGTCGATGCCATTGCGGGGCATATGTGGATCAATGGTATTTCTGGAGAGAATAAAATCTTTTATACCACAGGACGCTTAACGTCGGAAATGGTCATTAAAATATCTCAAATGGGTATCCCTATTTTATTATCGCGCTCGGGAGCCACGCAAATGGGGTTGGAAATGGCACAATTATCAGGGGTAACATTGATTTCTCGGTCACGGGGTAAGCGTTTTATGGT